>JACWAG010000358.1 GCA_014874425.1 Syntrophaceae bacterium
CAGTTGCTCCCGTTGGTCCGGGGTCAAAATAGAGCGAACTTTCAATCGGAACGCCCTGTTCTCATTTATCATCTTGTCCTTAAGCGCCCATATTTCTTCCCGTTTCTTTTGGATGGCGGTCTCATCCTGAGGGCTCTTGGTGGCAAGTTCGGCCAATTCAATTCTCTTCTGCGCCTTCTGAGAACGCAACGCCTCTATTCTCTTCATAAATTCGTTATGAAGCTTATCAAACCGGCCTTTTTGCTCCTTTGTAAAATTGTCTAATTTTGATAGCCATGCTCCATGTCTGTAACCCATGGCCCCATCGTGACCTTGACATCCACAACCACCCCAGTCTCCAGCCGAGGCGACGGTTGTAGCCGCCAGTAAGGCCATTGTGGCGATGATACTCAGGATTGTTTTCGGATTTCTCATTTAAAAAGCTTCTCCTTCTCCAGTCTAAAATTACGATAAACGACGTGATCGTTTATGCTCTTTAATACCAACTCATTCATAAAATCCCGCGCTGAAAAGCCATCTATTAAATATGAGAACATTAATTTTGCTCACGGCCTATTATCTTACGACCTATTCAGCGTACAGGTCCATTGGATCAATATTTCGGCGCGTCCCAATCTCATAGTGTAACGACCTGTCCCTAAGTTAGCTTAGACAGACGCCTAACCATTTGGTTCGACCAGCGGTCGATATTTACAAACGGATCGGGCGCCGGCTTGACAACATGGTATTACTTTGTAATAATAGTCACATTCTCAGGATGAATCAACCCAAAAGGGTACACCAATATGAAAAAGGAAAAACAGGACATCATAACATTCAAAGTTCCGGAATCCTTGATGGAAGCGATGAAGGGAATTCCTAACAGGTCCGAATTTATAAGGACAGCCGTTGTAGCCGCGCTGGACAGCGTATGCCCCCTATGCAGGGGCACAGGGGTAATCATGCCGAAACAACGGCGTCATCTTGAAATGTTCTTGAACGATCATCACCTGGAAGAGTGCAAAACATGCAACGCAGTCCATCTGGTATGTGAACGAGGCCCACATGCACAGGTGAATGATGTTGGTTCGGTGTAAAACGCTATAGCGTAGTACTAATAATCGAAATGTTATTGTGGAGGTTCTCTGTGATTTCAAGACGCTTGACCATCTTGACGCTAACTGTTTTGCTGGCAATTTGGTTTGGTTTGGCTTCCGCCGCGGAAGTTAAGACCCCCGAAAAACCCAATGTGTTCGTGAGTATTGAGCCTATCGAGTACTTTGTTAAGCGAGTCGCTGGTCCTCTTGCTGATGTAAGTGTTCTTGTTGGACCTGGGCAGGAGCCTCACACATTCGAGCCTACACCCAAACTCGTCGCGAAATTGGCGGACGCTCAGGTCCTTTTCAAGATAGGGTTTCCCTTCGAGGAGGCGCTAATAAGGAAGGCGGGATCTACTTTCAAAAATTTGAAGGTCGTTGATTTGCAACAGGGAATAAAGATGCGGACGATCTCAGAGGCGGAGGAAGAGAGCGATCACGACGCAGGCGTCGCTCACGGACATTCGCATGAGGCTGGCGAAGTTGATCCACACACGTGGCTTGATCCCCAGCTTGCAAAAATCCAGGCAAAAACCATAGCGGATACCCTGATCCGGATAGATCCGGACCACCGTGCAATATACGAAGAAAATTTGAAAAAGTTCCAGTCTGACCTGGATAAGGTCGACAATCAACTCAGAAGTTCCTTAGCGCCTGTAAAAGGCAAGAGCTTTTTCGTGTTTCACCCGGCGTTTGGATATTTCGGCGATGAATACGGCCTGAAACAGGTCGCAGTGGAAATCGAAGGTAAAGAACCCACAGCAAGGCAGCTTGTGAGATTGATAGAACAAGCGAAAGCCCAGGGAGTAAAGATTATGTTCGCAGAACCCCAGTTCCCGAAAAAGACTGCGGAAACTCTGGCCAAATCCATTGGTGGGGCGGTGGTCTTGATTGATGATCTGGCGCCTGATTATCTGAATAATTTGAAAGACGTCGCCATGAGTCTGGAGTCAGCCCTCAGAAGCCAAGCGAAGTGATTTATGACAAAGGTTTTTCCGTGAATGTGACAAGTCCCCCAGCTATTTTTACTAAAGACCTGTGGTTTTCTTACGATTCGAACCCGGCCCTCGAAGACGTAAACATCACTATCCCTCCTGGAGATTTTGTATCAATAGTTGGCCCTAATGGTGGCGGTAAAACTACTCTGTTGAAGCTGATATTGGGCCTGCTTAAACCATCGCGTGGGCGAGCGCAAGTGTTCGGGGAAACCCCTGAACAAGCCCGGCGTCGCATCGGATATATGCCTCAACATTCGCAACTGGACCCGGATTTTCCTGCGACGGTTATGGATGTAGCGCTGATGGGACGCCTGGGACACGGTCGATTTTTTGGACCTTATTCAAAAAGAGATAAGGAAATCGTCGCTAAGGTCCTTGAGCAGGTGGGCTTGCGCGATTTTCGTAAAAAGTCTTTTGCGGCGATTTCCGGTGGTCAGCGTCAGAGGCTTTTCATCGCTCGCGCTCTGGCGTGTGAGCCCGACATCCTCCTTCTTGATGAGCCCACCGCCAATCTGGATGTGGTCATGGAGGGAGACCTGTACGAATTGCTGCAAACCCTTAACGAGCGCCTGACGATAGTCATGGTTTCTCATGACCTCGGATTTGTTTCCAGAATTGTAAAGAGCGTGATCTGCGTGAAACGGAAAGTCTTGAGTCACCCGACCAGTGAGATCACAGGCGCGATTATCAACGAGATTTATGGTTCGCCGATGAGAATGATAAGGCATAACGGGGAGAGGGACTGCAATTGTCAGAATTCCTGACCGACCTTCAGCATTACGTCTTTCTTCAAAACGCCCTTTTGACCGGGGTCCTGGCAAGCGTAGCGTGCGGTATAATCGGGACCTATGTTGTCGTCCGACGGATTTCATATATAGCGGACGGCATTGCTCACACCGTGTTGGGGGGGATGGGAGCGGCCCTGTATCTGAACAGGGTATATCATTGGCACGGAGTGATTCCTCTTTATGGCGCGCTTGTTGCCGCTCTTATCGCTGCGGTCATAATAGGGCTTGTGAGCCTACGCGCAAAGCAAAGGGAAGACACCGCCATCAGCGCTCTTTGGGCGATCGGTATGGCTGTCGGGATAATTTTCATTTCGCGTACCCCCGGATATAACGAAGATCTAATGGGATATCTGTTCGGCAACATCCTCATGGTATCGACTAGCGACCTGTGGATGCTGGCAGGGTTGGACGCCCTGATTGTTATATCCGGGCTCCTGTTTTATAACCAGTTTCTGGCGGTTTGTTTTGACCAGGAATTCGCAGGCCTTCGCGGACTCAGGGTCGAAGTCTTTTATCTGCTTTTGCTGGGTTTGGCCGCTTTGACCGTGGTGCTCCTTTCCACAGTGGTGGGTATCGTCATGGTGGTGGCGATGTTGACGCTCCCGATAGGGATCGCTGCCCTTTTTTGCCGGAGTCTTTGGGGCATGATGGTTATCTCGACAATTCTATGCGCAACATTCACCACATGTGGTCTTGCTGTCAGTTATGGTCCTGATTATCCTGCGGGGGCCACTACGATTATCCTCGCCGGCGCAGCTTACCTGGCCGCCATTATGGCGAAGTGGGCCGTTAGCCGCTTTCGAGGATAACCGGGAAGTTTTGATTTTTACCGCAGTCGAAGTTGAGTGGTTAGGATTACAAGGGCCGGGTCGAGAAAATGAATTTTGGGTTACGGTCCTGGGACTTGTCTGCGGTACGCACGACAGATTCCGGCAGGAGTTGTGATTCACGAATCACGACAGACTTGAAACGGCCCCTGAGAGGAGCGGGGATAGAAGCGGGGTTTCTGACTAATTTTACCTTGGTCGGATCAATCCGTTTTCCTTTGGTAATAATTTCGAAGAAGAGATGCGGCCCTGTGGAACGACCCGTCGACCCGATGAGTCCGATGACTTCCCTTTGAGAAACACGCTGGCCCTTCTTGACCAATATCTTGCTAAGGTGGCTGTAACGGCTCTCAGTGCCGTTCTCATGACGGACGCTTACCCAGAGTCCGTATGCGTCACCCCAACCCTGGAAAGTGACCACCCCATTTGCTATGGCGTAAACCGGGGTACCAATGGGTGCGCCATAATCCACTCCGGTATGAAATTTCCACACGTTGAGAACCGGGTGTATGCGCCAGCCATAACCTGAAGTTACGCGCAGGACGTTTAAAGGGGCCCGGAGGTAGTCCTTTCGTAATTCGACGCCGTTTTCGTCGTAATATTGCCCGTTGAAAAGACACGCCGTTTTTCTACCTGTGCGTTTACCTTCGTAAGTGGCGAAGAGGATTCTGCCATAGCCCGCCGGCGTATCATCGGCGTAACGTCTCTCAAAAACGACTTTACACACATCGCCTTTTCTTGGGTCCGACTGGAAATCAATATCCCACCTAAAAACGTGAATAAGCTTGAGCGAGAATTCTTTGCTCTCATGGAGCCCCAGGATTGTGGTCAGGAAATCGTTCTTAATCTGGAATGTCAACGCCTGAGTTCTGTATTCAAGGACTACGTCTTCCCTCCATGAGCGATAGTTGTCTCCTTCCTTAACGCAATGAAAAACATTTGAAGGGGACAACTCAATGGTGGCCTTCCGGAAGGCGCCATTTTCATCAAGATAGATAGAGTATCTCTTACCTGACTTCAGGTTGCTGGTAGGCGCAAAGTTCTTTCCTATCTGAGCCTGAATAGCGGCGGCGAGGCTTTTAGCGACCTGACTCGCCACTGTCTCATCAAAAAGGTTCATCGAAATCAGGGAAAGCAACGTCTCGTTATCACTTGAGATATCGGTAATTTCAATAGGGCGCCCCTTAATCTGCTCGTCAGTCGCCCGAACAACCATGTCTTTAATCGGACAGGATTCGTCGGTCTTTGCTCGAGCGTTTTCGGGGCCACGAGTTGTAACTGCCGAAGAGTGGGACGGATTTTCAGGTGTAAAATACTTGACGTATCCGGCTAGAGTCAAACCGGTGATCATAAGTGAACAGAAAGCAATGATGATTATGGGCCAATAAGGTTTCCGTGAGCCATTAATAGCCATAGAAGCCGCCTCAAGAACAGACTACGTA
>JACWAG010000359.1 GCA_014874425.1 Syntrophaceae bacterium
CGATTGTTGTGCTTTCACCGCCAGGTATGATTAAACCATCAAGATTATCAAGATGTGATGGTAGCCTGACTTCTCGAGCATCTACTTCAAGGCGTTTGAGACAGTCACAGTGTTCTTCAAAATCTCCCTGTAAAGCCAACACACCAATTTTCATAGACTGGTTACCATCCGCGATCAGCTAGCCTTTCCTTTTCAGGTAACTGGCTTACGCCTATTCCTACCATCGCCTCTCCTAGGCCTTTACTGACCTCAGCCAATATTTTGGGATCATTGAAATGTGTGACTGCTTTAACTATTGCCTTGGCACGTGCGGAGGGATTTCCACTTTTGAATATCCCCGATCCAACAAATACTCCGTCAACTCCCAACTGCATCATAAGAGCCGCGTCGGCCGGAGTAGCGACACCACCGGCGGCAAAATTTACTACTGGCATTCGGCCTTTCTGGGATGTTTCTATTACTAATTCGAGAGGCGCCCCTATCTCCTTGGCGTAAGACGCAAGTTCGTCTTCTCGCATTGCGCTAACGCGGCGAATTTCTCCAATTACTGAACGCGCATGCCTTACGGCTTCAACCACATCACCGGTCCCGGCTTCACCTTTGGTCCTAATCATGGCCGCTCCCTCAGCTATCCTACGAAGAGCCTCGCCAAGGTTGCGACAACCACAAACGAAGGGGACATTAAACTTGGTTTTTTCAATATGATTTTGCTCGTCCGCAGGTGTCAGAACTTCGCTTTCGTCTATATAGTCCACGCCAATCGCTTCTAGAATCTGGGCTTCGACGAAATGGCCTATTCGACATTTGGCCATGACGGGAATAGTAACGGACTCCATGATTTGAAGAATAAGTCCTGGATCACTCATTCGGGCTACCCCACCATGTGCCCTTATGTCAGCCGGTACCCGTTCCAAAGCCATAACGGCGCACGCTCCGGCGTCTTCTGCTATACGGGCATGCTCCGGGGTGACGACATCCATGATGACTCCGCCCTTCAACATTTGAGCGTGGCCACGTTTTAACGTTTCAGTACCTTTTTCCATAAATTATCTCCGACTATTCCAAACATATTGGAAATCATAGTTTGGGTTTGTAAATATAAACACTTTCAAGAAGCGCCGCACACAACAAATAAGGTCTTGTAATAACAAAAGTTGATTTGTTTATATTGACATAAATGGTCGATTTAGAACCGCTATTTCTGTTCTTTAATTTTCTTGATTTCCTCTTCGATAAAATTCTTGAACGATTCATCCACCGCCATGAGAGAGGCCCATTCATCCGTAAGTTTGGAGGGTTTGATTTTGCATATCCAACCTTCTTCATAGGGCCCCGAATTAATTTTCTCAGGCTCATCCTCGAGAGATGTGTTGACTTCCAGCACTTCACCAGAAACAACCGCATAAATGCGCCCTACCCATTTTCCGGACTCGATGGAACCATAAGGCTTACCCTGTGTCAATTCCTCCCCCTCTTCAGGAAGATCGACGAAAGTAATTTCTCCCGCCTGTTTGGAAATGAATTCACCAGCGCCTGTTATCACAGCGTCGCCATCCATCTTGGCCCAATAATGATTCTTCTCAAATTTTAGATCATCCGGAAAAGAATAACCTTCGAACTCCATTTTGATCTCCTAATGGTGAAACGAAAACTCAAACTGCATCCCAACAACAGATTGGGAGAGCAAACGATAAGAACAAGTCAACCAGATCAACCCTCGACCATTTTTAGGAGGCTTGTCGGTTTAATCCTGTTGAGTTTAAAACCCAACTGTTCGGACGTCATACCAAGAGCGAGTCCCAACACTTGAGGATAGTAAACTACCGGGGTCTTGAGGTCAAGACCGGTTGCTTTGGCGATTTTCTTCTGTTGCCCCTCATACATCACATTGCAAAACGGGCACACCAGAACCAGGGCATGAGCGCCGGTTTTGGATACATCCGCCAGTTTACGGGCCGCCATAGCGTTGGCGACTTCTTCCGACATGCCCAACAAGCCACCACCGCAACAGTCTAGAAGTGAGGGATAATTTACCACTTCGGCCCCTGTGGCGCTGATCATCTCTGATAGGGTCCTTGGCGTGTCCGGTGAATCGAAACCAACATTCAACTCCGATGGCTTCAGATAGTGGCAACCGTAATGAGGCGCCAACATGACACCTTCCAGAGGTCTAGTAACCGCCTTTCGAATGCCTTCAACTCCAATTTCTTCCCATAGTAATCTCATGAAATTTCTTACTTTGACTTTTCCTTCAACATGAAGCCCAATAGGTCTTAGCCGCTGATTGATTTTTTCCCGTATTTCAGGTCTGGTTCTCACCTGATGGGCTACTTCGTTCAGGGTTCCAGCGCAAGCGTTACATAATGCGCATATATCAAGGTCTTCTCTCTCCGCAAGCGCCAGGTTCCTTGCCGCAGTGACCAGGGTATCTTCAACATTTAGTGATTTTAATGGGAATCCGCAGCAACCAAACTCTTCGAGGTCCCGAAAAGTAATCCCTAGAGCCTTTGCGGCCAATCTTGCAGAAACCTCGTAATTTAAATTTCTAATAGGGACAGTGCAGCCAAGATATAAAAGGGCTTCCATAAAAATTTACCTGTTCAAAACTCGTAAAATTCTAAACATCAGCCGTATTAATCAGTCGTGCGCTCACAGGTTGATCCGGCAACAATTTTTCAAAATCTTCAGGGTGTTCTACGATTGGAGGCAACCCAAATTTGAGACGTTTCTCGTTTTCGAATTCTCCAACCTCATAAAGTCTTCCATGTTTCCTGAGGAGAGACCGTTGCGCCGTCAACCCCGGTGGAATGCAAGCTTCCTGAGCAGCCAGGTTCTTTATGGCGTACATGACCTCTGTGAAACGTACATTTTGTGGACAGATCTCCTGACAACTATAACAGGACGAACACAACCAGATAAAATCGCTGCGGAGAACTTGTTCTTTCATTCCGAGAAGGACCATCCGGATGATCTTTCTGGGATCATAGCGCTTGTCCAGGGGCTGAATCGGGCAGACGGCAGTACAGGCTTTACATGAGAAACAAGCTTTCAGACCCTCTCCTCCGGGTTGTTCCGCGACCCTGTTCTTGAATTCCAGGTCCAACTTATTTAGATTAATTTTTGCCATAGTGTTGTATTGTTCCATTATTCAAATTTCGGAATTCAAATTATTTTTGACTGTTGATCCTACTTTTCATTTTTAAAATCGCTTCTGCTATCAAATCCGGAGCATTTCCCGCGACATATAAAAATTTGAGCCGTTCCGGATCTATACCTGCTTGTTGAAGCGTTTTAGTCACTTTAGCCACTCTCCCATCCGCAAGAGTCGAACCATAAACCGATGCGCAATTACCCTTAAAGCAACCTGCTATTATTATTCCCGCTACTCCGTCTCGAAAACTCCTTAAAATAGAGTTAGGATCTAAAGCGCCGGCACAGGGAAGTTCGCATATTTCTATATCGGACAGCAGGCTTGAGTTTATTTTTGCCACAGCTTGTAAACCAGAACGGGAACATACGAATAATTTGATTCGGCCGGCTTCCTCAAACTCAGAAACGAAAGATGGGGCCTTTTCCGTTTCCACTCCCGAGGTAATTGGATCGCCGCAACGTATCTCGATTGCGCTCATGGGACATTCAATTACGCAAACTCCACATGCCTTGCAAGATAATGGATCGACCTCTGGACGAGAATGAAAACCTATAGCTCCGTGAGGACACAACCTCACACAAGTTAAACAAAACGTGCATTTATTGTGATCTACAGAAGCCGCCCGTCTGGGGGTCAAATCGGACAGTTCAGACATGGCCTTAAACAGTGAGACTATGACGGCATCCACATCGGCCTTTAGAGATTCTTGATCAAAAGCTCCTCTCGCCGGACCGACGGCGTAAATCCCGGCCTTTTGGGTCTCAACACCGTTAAATCTTGTGGATTCCGGTTGTAGATAGGGGGCGGAGGCAGGAGCTGAAGGAATCAATTTCAAAATAGGCTCAAGAGAATCAGTCGGGGTTAGAATTTCATCTATTACGATGATGTCCGGCGCCAGTTCCATTTCCTCCCCCAAGAGTGGTTCCACGAATTCTATGATGAGGTTTTTTCCATCCTGAACAATAAGTGGTTCCGTTGCATCGAACTTGAAAAACACAATACCATGTTGACGATGATACCGATACCGCGCTTCAAGGCCTCCAGAAGCCACTTTTACATTGCGAGTAAAAACATATGACTGAACTTGGTCCAACATTTCAAGTCGATCTAGTACCGATAGCAGTGTGTCGAATTGAGAAACATCAGATGCGCCTTTCAAATCAAAAAAGAACGCAATGTGTCGCCAGTTCCCGTCGTTATTTAGCAATGATCGCCCGCTTGAATCCAAAAAATGTTTGAATTCTGAAAGGCTATAAACTTTGTCCAGACCGGCGGTAATAAAAGAGCTGGTTTTGGGTCGCCGATGGGCGGGTTGAGCGGCTATGATAAAACCAAACCTGATTTCATGCAAATCGGTCGATGTACGGATTATAAC
>JACWAG010000360.1 GCA_014874425.1 Syntrophaceae bacterium
CCATCTGTGAGTTGCGGCCTGACGAAAGTAATACCACCATAGGTTTGGATATTTCTTGCAAGATTTTTGTCTACACAGGCATACTTGAACCAACCGCCCGGCTGCCAGTAGGCTCCGCGTAGCCGGGTGGTCAAATTTTCAAGCAGCTTCCAATCAACCCCCACAGAAACTTCCCATCCCAGAGAGTCATTGGGAATCGAGGGGGATCCCTGGGTGAAATCGTTCTGGGGCGCAGACAGTATGGCGCCGGTCACAGGAGTGACTTGCTGGCCGAGAAGCAAGACTCTTCCCCCACCGTTTGTTCCATCAGACGCCGGTACAAGGCAGCCCCAACCCCAACCCTTAGATACCCTGTTTGCGTAGAAAAACGTTCCGTAAACAGTTAAGTTGGCAGCAAAAGCATAGTCCAATCGGCCTCCCACAGATGAGGCGTCTGTCATACAGCCTTCACCGTTCTTATCTATAGCGTTCAGCCCTGCGCCATATTGATAGCCCATAAGTAAACTATAAGGACGAAAAGATTGGGCAGAGGAAAACATTGACCCGTTTGCCACATTTTCCCACGATTGTTCGTTGATCCAAATTCCATGACGACGCTCAGGACCGGGGATCCATGAATAGAATAGACTCAGCTTCGCCGGACCTGAAATCACTCCCAATTCCGTCATGTATTTCCAGGATTCATTGTAGTACGGGGCATAACGACTTCCGGCGCCATCACTATAGTCAGGCTCAGGTTCCTTGGCTGCCGGCTGAACATGCCGTTGGCTTCCAAACCAAACCAGTTCGTTATTAAAGAAGAACTTTCCGTTATTATATTTAAGGTAAACTGATCCATCTTCATAGACAGCGTCGTATGTCCTTGAGATGCTGGTGTTAGCGTTGCTACTGGCTCCACCTGGACCATTATGAATGGTCATGTATTCCCCTGCTATTCCTGTTTCAAAATTACCCGCTGAATAGACTAGCATGGCAACAGGATGAAAATTTCGCTTGCGATCGTTATCAAATAATCTATAGGAAATGATATTGGTAGGAGTTTCGTCCACCCCTGACTGAGGACCTGCGCTAAAAGTACTGCTGATAATGTTCCTGCCGGCCATGGAGTTGATCCATGCCTGACCCTGCCATGGATGGAATGCGAAAACCGCTCTGAAAGGACCATAAAATACTGTAATGCCAATGGTTTCAGTTGATGCGTTGTGCTGATCGTACAATGCCCCCATCCCCCAAACCAACGGACGTTTGCCGGCGGACAAATGCCCCCAAGGGGTTTGAGCTGTGAAACCCCAGTAAGTCCATGTTCCGGAAGCAATTGGATTGTATGTGCCCAAGGCCGTACTATTTACATACATGCCATATGGGGAAACCCCGTAACCAATTTGGTACATGGCTTTGAAAGTTATGGCTTGATTCACTCTGATCTCAGGCGTTAGCTCCATTCTCATCCATTGCAAAGAGGCATCTGCCTCTGTTACAAGACCGTATTGCTCACCATTAATAGTTCGAAATCCAACGAATGAGTTCATTGAGTCAAATTTTGTGTTACTTTCATTGGCGTGTTGACTTGCCTGGTCATAGTTTCCGAAAAATCCTGCGTGACCAAATTGATCAAAGTATTCATATCCCCATAGCCAGTCTCCGCTTAGGTTCATATCCCATGGGAACGCTGAGGTAACGGCGAGTAACAAGCCAAAGGTAATGATCAGTGTGGTCTTAAGACAATTCATAAAAATTCTTTTGAAAACGAATTCTCATCAGCACACCTATGGTTCTGATTCAGTCCAATAGCGCAGAAACGATGGGCCTTTGGCTGAAGATAGTAAATTAGACCGGAGAATCTTATTATTGTTTGAAGCAAATAGTCTTGATGAGGTTGAAAGCTATTCGATAGGTCCGATCATCACCCTGCGTCTCCCCATAACCCGCCCTCCGTGGATTAAATTCCATCAGATCCATGCCGGCCAGTCTGACGCCCCGATCAATCAGTTCCCGGAGATTCAATGCAATCCTGTAAATTTGATTTTCATTAATTCCCTGATGGTTTAGAAACCTGACTCCATTCAAAGCGTTTCTAGCGCCTATATCCATATCTATGGAAATGTACACATAAGGCGTACTTATTCTACGAATGACATTAGTCAGCGTCGTTGGTCCAAGAGACAGGTCTTTTTTTGTTAAAATCTTTACGCCATTTCTTTTTAAGGATGAATAACAGTCCAAATAATGTTTTATCCGGCCATCCTTAATTCTAAAGGCCTTCTTGGGCGGATAGTCACTCACACCTACAAGATAAAGATTTCTCGGATCGATCAACCCCTCTTCCAAAAGATAATAAATGAAAGAGCTGGCGTTATATGAATCAGGGCGATTTCTTAGAAAAGGGTCACTGGGGTCGTACACGGAATTAGGGTTTGTAGCCATGTCAAATTCTATAGCCTCTGACATTGCCCCTGTGGGCAAAGCGTCCACGTGGCTATCAACGACAATCAAGGAAATGTCATCGGGTTTGTAAAACCCAACGAGTGAGGCAAATGATCCCCCGGTTAAAGAATGGTCGACAGCAATCATGCATGGTATTTCAGGTAAAATGCATTCCTCTATAAACCTGGACACTAGTTGCGCAAAATCCAGACAACCATCTCCATCGATGAAGCGGACAATATTTTCCAAAAGAACATCTCTTTGCATGCTTACCGGTGGTATCGGACGGATCCATGGCGGGACTTCAATTGATCCTCTTTCCTCCCAAAAATGCCCCCCGATTTCGTTATGAACAAACTGCATGACAGCGTAGTAAGGGTCGCCACCCGGCTGGGCTGGTCCAGTCAAACAGGTCTTTTCCTGGAGAGACTCATCCCTTTCGTCAGGATCCAATGGACATCCAAAAAAAATCGGGTGTCTATTCAGGATCTTTCCTGTCACGTTTCACGTTCCATACTCATAAGGCTCTTCCCAATCACCCCAAAAATCGGGATGGGGGATCGGGAAGAATATCACTTACTTTCGATAAAAATCGTCCCTTGCTTTCTTCATCTGGAGCAAGTTTTCTAGAGGGGAGCGAGGGGCAATACCACATCCAGGTGTAAGAAAGTCTGTGCCATTGTTGAGCGCCGCAATAGCTTCCTGATAGCATTCTTCCGGTTTGCCCATAAAAAGCGTTGTCGCAGTCGCAACGTTTCCGAACACCTTGACGCCTTTGGGGCGGGCAATTTCCACGGCCTTTTTCATATCGGCCTTTTCCTCGATGCTGATCCCTGCAACACCAGAATCACACATCAGGCCTATAATCGAATCGGTATTTCCGCAAATATGGAGTACAAGTGGTCCCTTAGACTTACTCACGACTTCCTTCATGAGGGGAAGCATGTACTTTGCCCATGACTTTCCACTCATGACTGCCGGTCCCGAAGTCGGTTCGGCCAACACGTAGTAATCTGCTCCATTGTCGAAGGCAAAATTGATGGCGGCAATTGCAGCCTGTTTGGTGACCTCCAGAACCTTAAAGACATGGTCCGCTTTCTTGATGGTCCACCTCATGAACTGTTCCGCTCCAACCAGGTTCGCAGCAGCAGTAAAAGGCCCCTCAGTTTCTCCAAATATAGCGAGTTCTTCCCCCACCTTATCTTTGAGCATACGGAAATGTTGTTCATACATAGGGAAACGGCCCCTTTGCAGAAAATCGGAGGGGAAATCCAGCCCTTCAAGGCCTTCGGCGAATGGGTGGGCATTTATAGAGTACTGTCGATCAATCTCGGCCGGGCCAAGAGTACAACCGAGAGCTTCGCTGAGGGCGGTGATGTCCCATCCCATGGCCTTAACCCATTCAAATCCGGCATGCCGGTGTCCCGCTAAGGCAAGTTCCGTCATTGCTACAGGGTCCGTATCCGCAAGTGGCCTTTCGTGGCCGCACTTTTCC
>JACWAG010000361.1 GCA_014874425.1 Syntrophaceae bacterium
CGGAAAGTACGGATAGCTGACAGATAGGGGGTCGTTTTCTGGAACCCCTTCGTCTCCGGGATCAATCAACACGAAAGAGACGGTTTTTGAGGAGGTTAGGATGGCAGAACTTCGAGCCTTCGTGTATATCGATCGCATGCAGCCCCAGTACGCCGCTTACGTCGGCGCCAACGCCAGAGGTTACATTCCTGTGCCGGGAATGGCTGCCACGCTGGTAGAGATTGCCCCTGGCGTTCTCATCAACCAGGTTACCGACGTAGCCGTTAAATCTGCCAACGTTCGACCGGGCCTCATGGTGGTGGAGCGCCATTTCGGTGTTTTGGAGTTTCACTCTGAAGCCCAGGCGGAAGTGAAACACGCCGGTGCCGCAGTGCTTAAGTCTCTGGGAATGCGGACTGAGGATCGGGTCAAACCAAAGATCTTGAATTCTCAAATCATTAACAAGACAAATCCTTACCACGCGCAGATGGTGAATGTCTCCCGTCTTTGCTCGATGCTTCTCCCCGGACAAGATCTCTACATTCTCGAAGTCCAACCAGCCGCCTATATTTCGTTGGCAGCCAACGAGGCTGAGAAAAGCGCCTCAATCACGCTCGTGGATTGCAGAACTTACGGCGCTGTGGGCCGTTTATATCTCGGGGGAACGCAATCGGAGATCGCCCGGGCCGCGGGAGCCGCAGAGACGACTATGAGAAATATAACCGGCAAGGAATCATGAGCACGGTGGGTAACGTGATGATAAGTGAATCCGCGAATCAACGGATAACCGACTTTGCAGATGCTATGGTCCTGAAGCATGAGGTGCGTCGCGATGGTCCACTATTCGCTGGTGTGGATCTTGGCACCGCGAATATCGTGACCGCGTTGGTGGACACCCGAGGGCAGCCAGTGGCTGGAGCGCTCACGCGAAGTCAATCCAGCGTACGCGACGGACTAGTATTAGACTATGTGGGCGCTATTAGCATCCTGCGGAAGCAGGTAATTCGGCTCCAGTCTGCCGGCTTCCTCATTGAAGCTGCGTCAGCCGCATATCCGCCGGGTACTAACGGACGAAATTGCCAAGCCTTCGGAAACGTCTTGGCCGCAGTGGGATTAAAGGTTGTTGGGCTCATCGATGAACCCAGCGCGGCTTCTCTTGTCTTGGAGATCTCTGAAGGATGTGTAGTGGATATAGGTGGTGGAACCACCGGTATTTCGGTGATCAAGCACGGTGAGGTGGTCTATACCGCTGACGAAGCCACCGGTGGTGTTCATTTAGACTTGGTGTTGGCTGGAAACTACAAGGTGTCTGTTGAGGAGGCGGAGCGCATCAAAACTGATCCCAAGCGCCACGATGAGGTTTTTCCTTTAATCCGGCCAGTCTTTCAAAAAATGGCCAGTATCGTTCGAACACATTTGCAGGGATACTCGGTGGACACGCTTTACCTCGTGGGTGGAACCAGTTGCTTTCCCGGCATAGCGGATGTGATGGAGAGTGAAACAGGCTTGAAGGTGGTCTTACCTGTCAACCCCTTACTGGTGACCCCTTTGGGCATCGCTCTTAGTTGCGTGAAAAAGGCAACGAATGGAGAGTAAGTTTGGGGACGCGCCTATGAACCATCAACAGATTCAACGCATTGTAGCCGAAGTCATTTCGAGGTTGGTGCCACGGCTGGGCGCCGATGGATGTCGCGGAAGCCTCATAGTCCCTCTCAGCGGCGCAACCGCAGGATTCGGGGAGGCTGTTCGACAGATCCGCTTCCTCATTCTCGACGGGTATCAAGTCCGATTGGCGTTTTCGGAAGCGGCCGAACAACTCTTTGGGCAGATGGTAAGGAATCAGTTGGCAGGCTTTCCTCATATCAGTTCAATAGAGCCAACCCAATGGCTTTCGGCCCTTGGAGAGGCTCGAGCTATAGTGTGTCCTCTCGTGAGTTTAAACACAATTTCCAAGCTCTCGCTACTCATAGCAGACAATCTTGTCGCCAATCTAATCCTTCACGGACTACTCAAGGGTAAAGCGGTCATTGTGGCCCGAGATGGGGTGGATATCACTGGCCAAGGCCGAAAAGCGCTAGACATTGACAAGGGCAGCCCAACGTTGACACAGGCTATTGTCAATCGTCTGCAAACACTGACGGAATACGGGTGCTGTGTTACCGATGTGCAGAGGCTTAGATCGACAGTGAATTCTATCCTAGCAAACGAGGGGACCTCGACAGCGCAACAACCCGACCGGAAATCGTATTTTACTCCTCTTCAGATCATTCCCTCAGGCAAACTGGTCACCGCTGCCGACATTCGCAACGCTCATCGATTAGGAGCGACGCTAAATATGTCTTCTGCATCCCTATTGACTCCGCTGGCCCGCGATTTGGCGATGCAACTCGGCGTCGCCCTTGTGAAAAGCGACGATAGGGGTAGCCATTGAAGAGAGGGCAGTCATCATGTTGATCGCACGAGTAATCGGAACTGTCGTGGCAACCCGCAAGCACGACCGCCTCTTCGGCAGCAAGATACAGGTGGTCCAGCCCTTGATACCAAACGAGGACAAACCCATAGGCCATCCGTTTGTTGCAATTGATGCGGTAGGTGCTGGTGTAGGTGAGCTGGTTGTGGTGGTGATGGGAAGCTCGGCCCGCCTGGGGTTGAACGATGACCGGGCTCCAGTAGACGCCGCCATCGTCGGCATAATTGATGAAATCGATATTCACGAAGACAGTTAACCGTACCGCTTGCCATACCTCCTGATGCCGGGGTGCAGAAAAGATAAAATGCCAAACGTGCCCGTAAAAATATATACGCGACGCGGAGACCAAGGACAAACCAGGCTCCTGAGCGGAGAAAAAGTATACAAAGATAACGCACGGGTGAAAACCTATGGAGCCGTGGATGAACTGCAAGCCCATCTTGGAATGGCACTTTCCCTGACCCGATACAAATCAGTACGATCGTTTCTCCTGACGCTGCAGGAGAATATCATCATTGCAAGCGCGGAATTAGCTTCGTCACCCGAGGCTGTCCTTCAATTAGAGCGGCGGATCGACAGAGGAGATGTAGTCCAGCTTGAACATTGGATTGACAAGATCACAGCGTTATACAGTCTGCCAAACCGTTTCGTGCGGCCCGGAATTTCCACGGACAGCGCAGCTGTCCATGTTGCGCGAGCAGTATGCCGGCGCTGTGAACGGTTGATTGTCGTGCTCAACAGACAATCAGGTGGGTATGATGATTTGCTAGTCTATTTCAACCGGCTCAGTGACTTCCTTTTCGTGACCGCATGGTGTCTGGAGGTTAATGCTGTCCTGGAACAAATTGTCTGCCAAACAATCGCTGGTGTTGACAAGGAAGGAATTAACCAGTGAACCTCACTTACCC
>JACWAG010000362.1 GCA_014874425.1 Syntrophaceae bacterium
GATCAGACTTATAGCAACTAATAAATGCTCAATTAACTCCATGGCGGCAGTAACATTTACAAGGAAAGCAGCCTCTGAACTGCGTTCACGGTTTCAGGTTGGGTTAGAGAAAGAACTTAAAAACAGTAGTTACCCTTCTCGAAAAGACATGGAGAAGGCCGTTGCGAATATCGATTCATGTTTCATAGGGACAATACATTCATTTTGTAGTCGACTCTTAAGGGAACGCCCTGTAGAAGCGATGGTGAACATTGACTTTCGTGAGATTGACGAATCAGAAGATAGCGACTTGCTTGATGAAGCATGGAAGCGCCATGTTTCAAAGCTTTACGCTTCCAATCATCCTGTCCTCGCAGAATTGGAGGATTTGGGGTTGGAGATAGAAGACCTCCACGAAGGTTTCAAATCGCGAGTTGCTCATCCTGATGTCGATGAATGGCCATGTGAAAGGACACCAGCGCCAGATATTGAACTTGTACGAAACGCTCTGGACGACTTCCTGGGACCTCTTCACCCTATTATTGGCGAGTTTCCATCAAGCTGTGGAAGTGACAAACTCATTCCTCAATTGCAAAAAATCAGCCGGATGTTTCGTCAGGCCTTGCCAACTAACAAATTACACGAGCTATTCGGAATTCTTGAGGATATAAAAGCCAATCTGAAGCCTGTCAAGAAACATTGGCCAGGCGGCGCTAAACAGGCTGAAGATATATATGAGCAATGGAACAGGTTTAGATCAGATTTCGCTGAACCTATGACCCAAAAGTGGCGGGAACACAGGTACAGGACAGTTATGAGAGCAATTGCGGGAGCAATAGAAACTTATGATGAAATTCGGCGAGTACAGGGCAAGCTAAATTTTCAGGACCTTCTCATGAAGGCCGCAGGGCTCCTCAGGGATAAGCCGATTATCAGAAAGCACTTTCGGAAGAAATTCTCTCATATACTGGTCGATGAATTTCAGGACACCGATCCTATTCAAGCCGAAGTGATCATGCTACTGGCAGCGGACAGCATCTATGAAACAGACTGGAAAAAATGCAAACCAAGGCCCGGAAGGCTTTTTGTCGTAGGAGACCCCAAACAATCGATATATCGGTTCCGACGAGCGGATATTGTAACTTATAACCAGGTTAAATCGATAATTGAGCAAAATTCTGGAAGAATAGTTAGCCTTGCTACCAACTTTAGATCTTCCGCGAAACTGATTGATTGGATCAATTTATGCTTTGAAAACGAGTTTTCCAGGCATTCTGAGGAAAGTTCGCCGAATTATGTTCCACTTCTCAAAAAGATCCCGTCCGCAGATGATGATGACGCCCCTTTTGTTCAGCGATTGCCCATTCTCGGTGAGCTATCTAAAAGTAGCCAAATAACTGATTTTGAAGCTGAAGTAATCGCAAAAACCATTGCCAATCTTCTGGAACTGTCAACAAAAGAAACGCAGGTCGCAGTTTCCCAAACTGCGCCTAAAAATGGATTTCAACCACAAGATTTCATGATACTGACATATCGGATGGCTAACCTTTCGGTTTATGCTGACAAACTGTCAAAGTATGGCATTCCTCACTCGGTCACTGGAGGAAGCTCCATGAATCAGGTTCGGGAACTTAAACTCCTCTACATTTGCCTTCGTGCGATTCTGGAACCTCAAAATCCTGTTTCTCTGGTAGCCGCCCTTCGCAGCGAAGCTTTTGGCTTCAGTGATGTTGGTCTATACGAGTTTAAGAGGCACGGCGGGCTGTTCGATTACCATAGTGTGATTCCTGCGGAACTCTCTCCTGAAGTGAATCGAATGTTCCACGACACATTTTCGCGTTTCCGCTCCTACGAAATCAAACTAAGACACGGTAATATCATTTCAGGGATCGAACATATGATCTCCGATTTGGGATTGGCGGCGATGTGCGCAGCCCGACCCGGAGGAAACGCTAACTCAGGCAGCCTTTTTAAAGCGATAGATTTGATCCGGAAGCGCCTCGAAGAAGCATGGTCCATTTACCATGTGCTGGAGTACCTTGGGAAAATCGTTAATTCGGAAGAAAAACATGACGCTGTTCCAGCAAAACCTGACCCGAATCCTGTGGTTCGTGTAATGAATTTGCACAAGGCCAAAGGACTTGAAGCCAGGATTGTGTTTCTAGCCGACCCGAGTGGGAGACAAGACCATTCTCCAACGATAAGAATAGACCGGTCCGGTCCTAGGAGCTTTGGATATCTTTTGATAGATCAACTCTTGCCAGGCGGGTTCCAAAAAAAGGTCCTGGCTCAGCCCCTCAATTGGCAAAGGCATGAATCCATCGAGGGAAAGTTTAAGGCCGCAGAAGATTTGAGACTATTGTACGTGGCCGCCACCAGAGCTGGTGAGCAAGTCATTATTTCAATCCCCCCAGAAAAAAGAAAGAACAAAAACCCGTGGGCGTTCTTTGAGCCTTACATGAAAGACGCACCTGACCTTCCAACCCCATTGACAACATCCATGCGTCAAAAGGAAACGCTAATATTGACCTCCGAAGATGTTACAAATGCAAAATCGATGATACGACAGCGATGGATCAATGCGATCACGCCGACCTACTCGTCCACAGCGGCAAAATCGGTGGCCCTCGGATCATATGCTGTCGAGGTCACGGACGTTGACGATGAAACTTTATTCACCCGGGGTGAAGCAATTCACATTGCTCTCGAACACATGATGAAAAGCCTTCAATTTCCGGTTAGACAGGCCGTGATGGCGGCGCTCGCACACAGGGATCTTTCAGAATCCATCCTGAGCGAGACAATTGAGATCGCGGAGAAAGTCCATGGCGCGCCAATATGGAGCAGGGCGGCGTCCTCCTCGGCCAGATATGTCGAGGTCCCGTTTAGCGCCTACTCTCAAGATGAACAGGCGCCAACGGAAGCTACAGTAATGAGGGGGGTTATAGACCTGGTATTTCGAGAGCCAGATGGATGGGTGATAGTAGATTACAAGACGGATAAAGCCGCAAAACAAAATCAGGACAAGCTTACCCAGCTATATGAACCTCAACTGAAGCATTACGTTCAAGCATGGCGACAAATGACTGGCGAGCCGGTAAAAGAAGCAGGCTTTTTTTTCACTGAGACCCAATCCTATGTAACCATTTGAGCGGACTTGGGCATTGGAGTCCCAAGTCCAAATTCGTCAAGACACGTAAAATATTATCTGAAAACGCTTAGTTGACGTAAATAGATTTCCTTGTCTGGCGCCTCCTGCGTATATCTCAAGTACCTCGCCGGGGATTCTTTATCCGCATAATATTCAAACCCAGGCCATTGATCATACTTGTCGGTTTTGGCGCCATCAACGGTCAGCCAGTTCTTCCAATTCAGACCATCTTTGGAAATATCTATCTTCCAGTCTTTGGGGACTGTATCTTCATTTCCCCATACAATCCTAAGCCTTGAAATTGGAACAACATTTTCCAGGTCCAATATTACTCCAGACTTATTCCCAGCCGGGACCTCTAGCCCCTTTGGACCCGGATAACCCTTCAGGATGTCCAGACCATCATCACGAGCTTTGTCATTGACCAGCGCTTTTGCCTCTTTCGAATAATCGATAAAATAGGAATCGGGTGGGTTTTGCAGTTTGTTAGATTCGCTCAGGGGCAAATGAAAAACCCGCTGCTTCACTTCATCTACAAGGGCTTTCGCGATCACATAATTTGCGCCATTTGTGACGTGACACCAATCAGTGAAAACCCACTCATGTGTATTATCAAAGATTCCAGTCAGGTCAACAACCTCAAAATTGCTTTCTTTGGCCCGTTTTTTGATCTGGTCCACGAGTTCATCGTAAGTCTTACGGGAATCGTAGAAGCCAATCTTTTCCATACCGGTAACCTTTTCGATTTCCTGCTCAATAGGGGTGCGTTCCTTTTTACAATTTCGGAACATGGGCTGAAGAGCGAACACGTGCGGAACACTATCAGATGAAAGTGTGGCGTGGTATATGGCCATTACATCCGCAACCTGACGAATATTGTTTTTCAGACATTGCATCATTTCCGGTGTGGGGTCCTGAGGATGCGCGGCAAAACCCCTGTCTTCCATCAATATGCCAGGCCCCTCCCCTTTGTTCATCGCCAGCCATGTGAAGAAGTAAGTGTTGCGTTTCAACCATAAGGTCACGTAATTCAATAGCCCCTTTGGGCCCATGTCCATGACTTCGCTGATTACCTCATAATACGGACCTTCGGTGAAATAATTCCAGTCCTTCAATGGCCTGGCGACCGTATGCACTTCATTTGCGCCATCCATAGAAATAACGAGATCAGGATTGTAAAGACGAAGCTTGGCCAAATAACGCATGAGGCTATTTTGATAAACATATCCCGCAACGCCCGCATTTATAACTCTAACTTTTTTGCCGTCAATTTTTTGTCTGATATCAGGATCAGCGTTCATTAATTCCTGAATAATATGCGGAATCGTCCAACGGAAGGTAACTTCATAATTGTCACATATAGCATCCGAAGGAGGCACAGGACCTCTGCCGTAAACTACAGATCCCCCTGTCACTATCACCCGATATTCATTTTTAGGCTTCTCCGTGGGAATGTTTTCAAAATCCTTAAAACTTTCATCATTGATATATTCAAAGGAATTGCCTAGACGGGTATTCCTAACTGCCGCAAATCCTGGGGTGGGTTCGTATCCGCATTGTGGAGAGACGGTTTGGGAACTTCGTCTGGCAAGGTCCATGTCCCTGCCCTTGTAGGCTTCCCCTAGTGGTGACGCTTTGACCTTGAGGTAAGCATAGTAATCCAGTCCCGCGAGAGCCCCGAAAACAATTGCTAAGATGAAAGTTATGTATATAGTTAAAAAAGCAAGTTTTCTAAAAAAGCCTCTAGATTTCTTCTCTTCTGTGCCGCTCAATTTTCTATCCCGCATTTAAATAAGATATTTTCGAGGCGTTCTCGGAAACTTAAAAGAGAGAGAATCCGGAACGCCTCTTATGCTAAGCCCCCGAATATAGAGCAATTAACATGCAAGTTATGATTCAGCCGCTATACATCGGGTATATTTATCGCCATCACACCTTTTAGAAAAGAGTGTAAATGAAAGGCGCCGCTGCCGGCGAAAGGGAGGCGAGAATTATAAATCCCGAAAGAATTACCAGGACTATTAAGATAGGAGCAAGCCAGAATTTCTTCCTGACCTTCATAAAATCCCAAAATTCTTTTATCAACGACATGATTATTTCCTCCTTAACTCTCTCACAAGAAACGGTCAATTTTTACTAGAACAGTGGTCGTCCCATATTCGACTCGAACAGTATTTTTATCACATGTCAAAAACAAATTAAAACTGCTTCTCATATCTCTCGACACTGTTGTCTTCAGCGGGTTCCCTTTTTTGCCAATAGGATGTTCCATTGGGATCGAGCTTTCTGTCCATTGGGTCTTTGCCGAATATTCTCATCAATGCGCCCGTTGGGGCCATTACAATAAAAAATATGAATGTTAGCAACACCCTGGACACAAAATAACCAATCACGATCGAAAACGATACCCATAACGAATATATTCTTCTAAACAGGGGCGGAATAAAGCGTGCAATGAACAGGATCAGTCCAACCGCAATCCATATGTATCCGTTAAAAGACCCTTTCCAGTAAAGAAGGTGGGCGCCGATCGCAACCGGTAACACCAGAAACAACAGCGCTAGTACATTCAGGTCCTTTTTGGTGGGCTCACGATAAGCCGCCTTGATTTCATCTTTAATTTCTTTGATTATGCTCATCTATTCTCAATACCTCGTCCGAAATGACTTTCATTAAGACGACCGGTGACCACTAATCAAGCTCATACTGGGAGCGCCAGTCAGCGTCATCTTTCAATTGGGATTGTGACTTTTTGTCC
>JACWAG010000363.1 GCA_014874425.1 Syntrophaceae bacterium
AGAAACTTGGCGGCCGACATTGTTTCACGTATCTCCGATCCACCACGGGAAAGGACCACCTCGTTGAGTTCCGCTGATGGTTTGATCCTAACTTCATTGAGTTGTCGTAAATAATCTGTTAGGTTCTTTTTCCTCAGCTCAACAATCCGCAATGTCTCGGCGTTCACCAAACCTGTTGATGCGCCCCTTTTTACTAAACGCTCATCGGCGTTATCTTCTCTCAGCAAGAGTCTATGTTCGGCCCGCGAAGTGAACATACGATACGGCTCAACCACTCCTCGGGTAACCAGATCGTCTATCATGACCCCGATGTATGCCTCGGACCTGTCCAATATCATCTGAGGTCTACCTGCTAACTTGAAAGCAGCGTTGATACCAGCCATCAAACCCTGGGCGGCAGCTTCCTCATAACCAGAAGTTCCGTTGATTTGGCCGGCGAGATAGAGATTGTCCAGGATTTTAGTTTCAAGAGTAAGCCTAAGACATCTCGGGTCAACGTAATCGTACTCAATCGCATACGCCGGGCGTACGATTTCGGCTTCTTCGAGCCCTGGGACGGTATGTAGTAGCGAGTATTGCAGGTTGGCAGGTAAAGAATTACCCAAACCTTTGAGATATATTTCTGTGGTGTTGAGACCTTCCGGTTCTGCTACTACAGGATGGCTCATTCGGTCGGGGAATCTGGCAATCTTATCTTCGAGCGAAGGGCAATATCTTGCGGCTCTTCCCTTTATGGCCCCTGAGTAGAGAGATGACGTTAGCAGATGTTTGCGGACAAATTCGTGCGTCGCCTGAGAAGTATGTGTTCTGAAACAGGACCTGGTTGGTCTATTGATCGATTGTGTTTTCATTGAAAACGGATGAATCTCCGGATCACCCATGTCTTCCGTCATTACAGAGAAATCGATGCTCGATCTTTTGATTCTAGGGGGTGTCCCGGTTTTAAAGCGGCCACACGGTAGGCCAAGCTTTCTCAATTGCATTGCCAGTCCAATCGAAGGGAACTCCCCTGCCCTGCCGGCCTTGTAACTCACCGGCCCAACATGTATTGTGCCGTCGAGAAACGTTCCAGTGGCCAGTATAACGGCAGATGCTGTTACTTCATACCCTGTTCGTTCCTGTACCCCACAACATTTGGAATTCCTAATAATTAGGCTGTCTACCATCTCCTGACGAATTAGAATGTTCTCCTGGGCCTCAACGGCCGTCCTCATTGCGATTGAATAGTCCAGCCTGTCGCATTGCATTCGTGACCCGCGTACAGCAGGCCCTTTACTAACACCCAGCAGTTTGTACTGAATGCAGCTCTTGTCAGCCGCTACACCCATTTCGCCTCCGAGGGCGTCAACTTCCTTCACCAGATGACCCTTGCCTATGCCGCCAATGGATGGATTGCACGGCATCAGGCCGATAGTGTCAACGTTGAGCGTATAGAGCCATACGTTCAATCCCATGCGGGCCGCAGCGAGGGACGCTTCACATCCGGCGTGCCCAGCGCCTACGACAATGATATCAGTCTCATTCCAATTCTTCATAACTTCAGTTCATTTCCAATAATTGTGTCTTGGACCTTAATATCTGTTTTGAATCGAATTTGGCAAGTAATAGACCAGGATGAATTTACTTCAACGCATACACTAGAATGTTTTCACTCTTATCACAACAACTCAGTTCCATTTGCGATTGTTCTTTACAAATAGTTTCGATATGTTATAAAATTAGGCAGTTTCTGTGGACACTTCCGATCAAAAGCGAGACTCTCTTTCACTATTGAGGAGATCGTGATGAAATTCCAGAATCTAGGGTTGAAGACCAAGATTATCGCGATTGCGACTATACCTGTTTTGCTGGCGGTTATCCTTTCAACAATCGCAGTCATCAGTGTCAGAGAATTACTCACGCTCGTGGATCGCTCGAACCGTTCTTATAAAGTTATAAATATGGCTATGAAGACTCAGGATAGCGCTCACGACATGCGCTCCGCTCTGGAAGGTTTCCTGTTGTCTCGAAAAGAAGCCGCTTTGGCGCCATATAAGGACGCTCGAAAAAAGTGGTCAAAAACTTTCGAAGCCCTAAAAATGGAGTCCATGACGCCGGCCCAGAAAACGGCGGTCTCCGAGGCGCAGGAGTCTATGGATCAGTGGGAAAAGGAAACAGTAGAACCGTCAATTCGTTTGAAACGAGCAGTCAAAGGTAGCGAAGACTGGGACAGGTTCGATCAGGCGATGAATGCTTTTGAGGCTAAGGAATTTGAGGCCCTGGCTGAAAGTGAGGCCGGTGGCCATAGAAGTGAGTCTTTGACCGAGAGAATCATGATCTTGGGAACAGCTTTCCTGGTCATCATGACCTTTCCACTGTGTTACATGCTTGCCAGGTCTATGACAAGACCGCTCGCCCAATCCGTCAACCTCGCTGAAGGAATAGCTGGAGGTGATCTTTCTCAAACCCTTGATGTTAAGACCAAAGACGAAGTTGGGACCTTAGGAAATGCCTTAAATCATATGGTGGGTTCCCTGAGAGAACAGACCCAAAAAACCGCGGAAGGAGCGAACGTCCTTGCGTCGTCCGCCGCAGAAATCTCGGCCAGTGTCGCTCAACTCGCTTCCAGCGCTACCGAGACATCCTCCGCAGTCACAGAAACAGTCTCGACTGTGGAAGAATTACAGCAGACCGCAAAGCTTTCGAGCGAAAAAGCCAAAAAAGTCGCGGAGAGCGCCCACCAGGCTGCCCAGATAGCTGATGCCGGAGAAAAGGCCATCGAGGACACGGTCCAGAAAATGTCCACGATTAAGACCGAGATGGAATCCATCGGCGAAACAGTCCAGAGACTCAGTGAGCAGGGACAGTCAATTGAAGAAATAGTCAATTCTGTGCGTGATCTTGCGGATCAATCCAATCTGCTCGCTGTAAACGCATCCATTGAAGCCGCCAAGGCTGGAGAACTCGGCAAGGGTTTCGGTGTAGTGGCAGGCGAGATCAAGACATTGGCCGATCGGTCTCGGGAAGCGACTGAACAAATTAGATCAATATTGGAAGACACCAGAAAATGGATCGTAGCAGTGGTCATGGCTACAGAACAAGGGAACAAGGCCGTAACCAGCGGCGTCCGGCAGTCCACGCTGGCCGGTGAATCGATCCGGTCCCTATGCAAGAGCGTCTTGGAATCCGCTGAATCGGCCACTATAATTCAGGCTTCCAATGAACAGCAGGCCGTAGGAGTAGACCAAGTCTCCAATGCGATGGCATATATCGACCAGGCTGTCAGACAGAATGTGGCAGGCGCCACTCAGCTTGAGGAAGCGGCAAGACAGATATCCGAATTGGGTATCTCGCTCAAGGAATTAGTTGAGCGTTACAAGATGTGACAGTTGGAATAAAGGGAATTAGATTGATTGAATTGTGAGATGACAATTTTCTGAAGCTTATACGAGCAGATACTTTCTCATCACTTCTTCATTTTCCCGTAATTCTTTTATCGTGCCTTGGTACCTTATGACGCCGTTATCCAGGATATAACCTCGATCACTTAGGCCCAAGGCTGTTTTCTGGTTCTGTTCC
>JACWAG010000364.1 GCA_014874425.1 Syntrophaceae bacterium
CCCCCTGGGACTTCATGCAGTTTCGAGGAAGAAGTCCAAAGGTGTATTGGTGATCTCGGGAAAGGGCTGAACATTGCGCCTTCCACGATTTCTCATCACATCAAAGAGCTTCGAATCGCGGGACTGATTCACGTGGCAAAAAAGGGAAGGTTTACCAAGTGTTGGGTTGACGCTGAAACAGTTGGACGCTTGACGGACCTTTTGAATGGTAGGTTTGCCCTTGATGGCGATATCGAGGAGTGCCGGTGCGACGCGCTTTGAATTACTTCCAGGTTTTCCTACAACGTAGCGAGAAAGGTCAAAGGAGGGATTTCTTGTTCAATAAAAAATCTATTTCGTTTCTGACAGTGGTCGCTTTAGTAATCGTGATGTTTGCAGCGCAGATTTCAGAAGCTCTCACCCCAGGAACACAGGCGCCTGTCGGCAAAGGCTTGACCGCAATTGATCGAGCTAGCCAGGACAATAAGTACCTGTTCATATTCTTCTATCGCGGAAATACCGCGCAAACAAGTTCCATGCGAGACGTTTTCAACCGTGCGATGAACGCTGCGCAGGGACGGGGTGAATCGATCTCTGTAAATGTCGATGATCCCTCGGAAACCGGTATTGTAAAGAAGTTTAACGCAAAAGACGCTCCAATGCCCTTGGTGTTGGCTGTTGCTCCCAATGGGGCCATTACCGCTAATTTCGTGACCAATTTTACTGAGCGTCAGGTCCTTGAAGCCTTTGCCACGCCCGCTATGGAAAACCTTCTGGTTTCGTTACAGCAAGGCAAATTGGTGGTGCTGTGCGTCCAAAATGGCAAAACTCGCTCAAACATAGAGGCCATGAGAGGGGTGCAGGAGTTTGTTTCTGATCAGAGATTTACAAATTTTGTCCAGGTCCTGAAGCTCGATCCCAGCCAGCCAAGGGAGTTACCGTTTCTGGCGAAATTAGGCATGACATCTCCAATTGTTGAGGCAGAGACCCTCCTCATCGCTCCGCCGGGATCTTTAATCGGCAATTTCAAGGGGGCGACAGACAAGAATCAATTGATCGCAACTCTAACGAAAGCCACTTCTGGCGGTTGCGGCGCAGGCGGGTGTGGAGCCGGCGGCTGCGGCGCAGGAAACTAGAGGTAAACAATATGAGACTCAGAAAGCTTGTTTGGAAAGAACTCTTTGAACGGAAAAATCAGGTTGTAACCGGCCTGTTAGCCATTCTCCTCGGTGTCACGGTTATTGTAGCCATGAGAAACATCACTTTTTATTCTGAAAAGGCGGTGGCCCAGGAACTTGATGCCCTGGGGGCGAACATACTGGTTCTCCCCAAATCAGTTACGTTGCAAAACTATTACAGCGCAGATATTCAAGGGCAAGAATTTCCCGAGGAGTATGTCAGTCGCCTGGCGAACTCCAACATCCAAGGAGTAGACAACCTGTCACCAAAACTGGCTATCCCGGTACAGTTAGACAACCGGAAGTTTACACTTACCGGGATATTGCCGAAAAGCGAGTTTCAGGCAAAGTCTTTATGGCAGGGGGCCGGTATATTTTCCCGTCCTACCGGCTGCGGGACGGTCGCTAATATCCCAGGTTTAACGCCAAAAGACCCGAAGGAGACCCTTGTAAGAAAAAGAGTCATCGACACTCTCAACGAAAATGAAATCCTGGTCGGAGCAGATGTGGCGGGCGCACTTGGCGTAAAGGCTAATGACAATCTTTCTCTGCTGGGTAAATCATTCTCGGTGGCTGCGGTTTTACCTCAAACCGGAACGGTAGACGACTCGCGCATATTTGCACATTTGCACACCGTCCAGCAACTCTCCGGGAAAGGTAAAGTTCTCAGCGTGATCGAGATTGTGGGATGTTGCGACCAAATCTCCAAGGGACTTGTATCCAAGATCAACCATTTGCTTCCTGAGACAAAGGTCGTCACCATCGGGCAAATAGTCGATACCCAGATAAAGACCAATCAGATGATGTCGAGCCTTTCGCTAGTGTTTATAGCTATCATTGTTCTCGTCGGAGGGGCTGGGATCGCCAATTATATGTATGCCAACGTCCGGGAACGAAGACGCGAGATCGGAACGTTAATCGCGTTGGGCGCCGGCTCTGGTTTTGTTCTCAGAATGTTCCTATATAAGGCCATATTGTTGGGGCTGGTTGGGGGAATATCCGGTTATTTACTCGGAACACTGCTGGCTCTGCTACTAGGCCCCAGGATTGCGGGTATCGCTGTCCTTCCTATGCCTACCCTTATAATTTGGGCATTAATGATATCAGTTATAATCGCTGTCTCCGCCAGCTATTTCCCCGCACGAAGCGCCGCTCGCCTCGACCCGTGTACAACTCTTCAGGAGATATAAATAATGCTGAATCTGGAAAATATAAGCAAGACATATAACCATCGCCACGAGCCATTGACGGTATTCGACGGGATTTCGTATGAAATGCTCGATGGTGATTTCATTTCGATTGTTGGCCCTAGCGGAAGTGGGAAAAGCACTCTGTTGCTCATGCTAGGCGGCATGATGTCTCCATCCTCCGGAAAAGTTGTGATTGACGGAGAATCGATTTATGATCTCCCGCCGAATCAACGAGCGGAATTCCGGCGGCAAAAAATAGGCTTCGTGTTTCAAACATTTAACCTTGTTCCATACCTTTCCGCGCTTGAAAACGTTCAGATGCCGCTGTTTCTCGCAGGCCTCTCTGAAGTCGAACAGGAGGAAAGGGCCACATCCGTGCTGGAACGTCTGGGGCTTGGCGCTCGTTTGGCGCACAAACCATCTGAACTCAGTGTAGGTCAACAGCAAAGAGTGGCCCTGGCACGCATGCTTGCCAATGATCCTACCGTAGTCCTCGCCGATGAACCGACAGGGAGTCTGGATCCGGAAACGAGCGCTCAGGTTATGGATTTCTTTGAAGAAATCAACCAGGAAGGGCGGACCGTTGTGATTGTGACACATGACCCAACCGTAGCCCAGAGGGCTCACAAAACATTGCGGCTGGGTGATTCTAGGGTCCCGTACGATGAACAGACGCCTGTCTGGGCTTCGGTGGTCTAGCTTTCTTCGTTGGATCTTTTTAGGCAAGAAGACGGGCGGCGGCGCACAACACGTTAACACGTTCCCGGCTGGCCCATCATTAGACAATGTCTGTTCGCTTAAAGGAGACAAATACCATGGCTAAAACCGGGAAAAAACTATCGGTCATTGACCAATATTTAACCCTGATCATTTTTCTGGCGATGGCCCTGGGGATCGCATTAGGATATTTTGCGCCGTTTATCACAAAATTCGTCGCTGGCCTTCAGGTCGGAACAACATCGATCCCCATAGCCGCCGGATTGATATTGATGATGTATCCACCATTGGCAAAAGTTAAATATGAAGAACTGGGGAAAGTTTTTCGCGATACCAAGATCC
>JACWAG010000365.1 GCA_014874425.1 Syntrophaceae bacterium
GGTAAATATCTTCTGGACTTCGCCTTCAATTATCAGTCTGCTGGCGGCAACCAAGACGTAGCCTACCACGCCGAACCCAAAAAAGATGAGAAACATCGTGAAAATGCGTCCGGCATTGCTGAGTTCGTGAACTTCCCCATAACCAACTGACGATATAGTCAACACCGTCATGTATAGCCCGTCTAGAAAAGACCAATGCTCAATCAACATATAGCCCGAGGTCCCGATAATAATTACCGATAAAAGGCCTACAATTGATCGAACGAGAATATTTGAGTGCACGAGCGCTTGTTCTTAAACTCCTTCACCAAAGTCTCAGTCTTGTAAAACCGTGATTCGGGACTGAATATTTAGTATAAGGCTTTTAGGTTTTATTCAACAAACGAAAAGAATTTTCTTTTATAAATCAGTTAAGAATGAGGTCTGATAGATGAAAATAGCTTTTGACGTAGATGGAGTGGTGCTACAGTCCATCGACATAATATTGGATCACGTCAACACGGTTACGGGGGTAAGAGTTCCCTCTTCAAGTTTATTGACATGGGACCTCGAACCCCTTGGTATCGATCCTATGATCTTGATGGACGCTGTCGACTACATGTATTCGATGGTGGCTATTGAGCCATACGAAGGAGCTATAGACACTCTTAAGAATGTCTACGAAATAACTCGGTCCCCGTTGTTGTTTATCACTGGTAGATCTGACCTAGAGAGCGCTAAACGCCAACTTGAATCATTGCCATGGAACGGAAAACGGCCGGAAATGATCGTCACTGGAGGATCTCGGGATAAGCGCGTTTACTTGAGAGAAACAGGCGCAGAGTTTATTATTGAGGACGATGAGTTACACTTGGGAGATTACCTTAGCGAAGGGGTCGGGGTTGGGTTGATGATTCAACCCTGGAACCGAACTTGTAAAACTCCTGTGACGGCTAGGTTTGACAGTTGGACCGAAATTGACCAATGGTTGATAAAGAATAATGGCTCAAATTAGAGAACTTTGACCATGATTGTATTGGGTATAGAGACATCATGTGACGAAACCGCCGCAGCGGTGGTCGAGAACGGTACCAGGACACTCTCAAATGTGGTGGTGTCTCAAATAGACATTCACCGGGAATTTGGAGGGGTGGTCCCGGAACTGGCTTCGAGAAAGCACGTCGAATCTATTTCGATGGTTATTTCAAAAGCGCTTAGTGACGCATGTGTGGATCTTCACGATGTCGAAGCAATCGCTGTCACAAGGGGACCAGGCTTGATAGGGTCTTTACTTGTAGGAATAGGCGCGGCTAAGGGTCTGTCGTACGCCCTGAACAAACCTATCTTTGCAGTCAACCACCTTCATGGCCACCTTTTTGCTTCTTGGCTTGATAACGATCAAATGGAGTTTCCATTTCTAGGGCTAGTTGTCTCAGGTGGGCACACCAGTATATTCGAAGTTCGGACACCATTGGACATTGAGATCATAGGCAAAACTAGAGATGACGCTGCGGGCGAAGCCTACGACAAAGTTTCAAAGCTACTTGGACTAGGTTATCCAGGGGGAGCGATAATTGAAAAACTTGCCGAGGGGACCTCGACTAATGGACTTCGTTTTCCTCGTGCCCTGATGGAACCTAGGAACCTCGATTTCTCGTTTTCAGGATTAAAGACCGCCGTATTGAGATACTCCGAAAAGATTTTTGCCAATCGCTATGAAAAGAAAATTCCAGGGAGTTTCCAACAGATCACTCCTTTGGAACCCTCAAGTGATGACTGTCACCATATTCAAAAGATCGCCGCCGCTTTCCAGGAAGCTGTTATAGATACTGTGGTAAAGAAGTTGTTCATGGCTGTTGAGATAAGAAAATCCACACGTGTCGTCGTCTGTGGAGGTGTAGCCGCTAACAGGGCCTTGCGGAACAGGGTAATATCGGAGGGTCTAGACAGGGGGATAGACATCATCTTGCCAGCGATTTCCTTTTGCTCAGACAATGGAGCTATGATCGCGGCACGAGGTTACTTCCTGTACCAGGAGGGGATTGCGGATTCTCTGGACTTTGGAGCCAAAAGTCGTTGGTAATGCTAAATATCAACGAAACGCGCCTTAGGCGCCCGTATCAACAAATGTGATCGAGGAGCTAATCCCCATGAAGCCCATGACCAGGAGAGAGTTGTTCAGTGAGGAAAAGATCGCCGAACGCGTCAAGGAGATTGGCGGACAAATATCCAGAGATTACAGGGACAAGCCAATACTATTAGTCGGAATACTCAAGGGGGTCTTTGTTTTTATGGCAGACCTCGCCAGAAACATATCATGCCCCTGCCATGTAGACTTCGCCAGAATATCGTCCTATGGGAACAACATGACTAGCAGTGGCGATCTGGAAATAATAATGGACATCAGCCTTCCGGTTGAAGGTAGGGACGTAATCCTTGTGGACGACATCGTTGATACGGGTTTGACACTTCATAACTACAGTGAATATCTGAAGAGCCGCAACCCGAATTCGCTGAAGATAGCGGCGCTAATAGATAAGACATCCAGAAGAGAAAAGTTTGTCGAATTAGATTACTGCGGGTTTGAAGTTGAAGATGGTTTCATCGTCGGATACGGTCTGGACTGTAGTGAAGAGTTCCGTAACCTGCAGGGGCTCTACATATTAGAAGATTGAGGATTTGTAGGAAGATGAATGACTGTTCACATAGAGAGTCGAAAAGAATTGAGAGTGTCGACTCGGAGCGGCGCCATGGTCAAGATTGCAAGAAGCTAATCAAAAGCCTTTTAAACTGAGTGACCCCAAAAAGGACACCTGCCAGCCAGCCGCCTATGACTCCAGTAAGAAAAATTTGAGGCGCTTCAATCCCTGAAGATCTAATTTTGACATGCAGGAGTAAATATACGGTCAGGAATGACACTATACCAGCCAACAAATAGACGCTGTTAAATCTCACTCTATTTATTTTCAAAATATTTCCGGCGATGAAGAACACCAAACAGATAGCGCCGACGCACGCGGCGAAACCCATGAATCCGGCTTTGACTAAAAGGCTATAGTCCATCTACGCTGCCATGTTATAAAGTTTCTGTAACGGCCTCATTACAGAAAACATGAGGCCGTTACAGGACTTAGATGATTAACAGTTAACAACTTGAGCTAATAGACTAGCTGATTCCGAAAGTGCTGAGCATTGACAGAGCAGCTTTTCGTCCAGCGCCCATAGCCAGAATAACCGTCGCCGCGCCGGTAACGATGTCTCCGCCTGCCCAAATCCGGTCACGGGAAGTCTTGCCGGTTTCAAGGTCAGCGACAATGTTTCCCCATTTATTGGTTTCCAGGTTCTTCGTGCTCGTGGGAACCAGAGGATTGGCCGCGTTACCTATTGCGACAATGACTGTGTCACATTCTATTTGGGCTTTTTCTCCAGGGATCTCGACAGGACGGCGTCGTCCAGAGGCGTCGGGCTCGCCGAGCTTCATCTTCTGAACGTTTACACCAACCGCCCAACCTGTCTCATTTCCAACTATTTCAGTGGGGGAGTTCAAAAGTTGGAACTTGACACCTTCTTCGATCGCGTGATGAACTTCCTCAGTTCGAGCTGGTAACTCTTCCATTGTTCGCCGGTAGACTATGGTTGATTCTTCCGCTCCCAGCCTTAATGCGGTCCTGGCGGAGTCCATAGCCACGTTGCCTCCACCGAAAATGACTACCCTGCGGCCTTTTGCAACCGGCGTGTCGGTTTCCGGGAACTTGTAGGCCTTCATAAGGTTCGCGCGGGTCAAGAACTCATTTGCCGAGTAAACGCCATTCAAATTTTCACCTGGAATTCTTAAAAACAGAGGGGCTCCAGCGCCGGAACCAATGAACACTCCATCAAATTTGCGTTTCTCAAGCATGTCATCTACTGTTTCTATTCTTCCAACAACCCAGTTGGTTTTGAACTCCACGCCCATCCTTATGAGTTCATCGACCTCGGCCCGGACAATAGCTTTAGGAAGCCTAAACTCTGGGATACCGTAAACCAGCACTCCACCGAGTTCGTGTAAGGCTTCGAAAACAGTCACTGCAACGCCCTTTTTAATTAAAGCGCCCGCGAGAGTTAACCCCGCAGGACCAGAACCGACAACGCCGACCTTCAGGCCGGTGGGTTTCGGGAGTTCCGGTCTTTTACCGTCATCATGAAGCGCGGCATAATCAGCAACATATCTTTCGAGTCTTCCGATTGCGCAGGGTTCGCCTTTTCCTTTAGCGCCAACAACACACTTGGATTCGCACTGGCTTTCCTGTGGGCATACTCGTCCAGCTATCCTGGGCAAAGTGTTTTTTTCTTTGATCTTCCAGGCGGCCCCCATAAGATCGCCGGATTTTACCAAACTTATGAAATCCGGAATGTCGACCTCGACAGGACAGCCCTTCATACAGGATGGTTTCTTGCACTGAAGACACCGGCTCGCTTCCAACAAAGCTAAATCGTTGTCATAGCCCAAGGCGACTTCGTAAAAATTGTGGGCACGTTCTATAGGATTCTGCTCGGGCATTTTCTGCCGAGGGGTTTTCGGTTTCTTTGCTGGTTTTGTCTCTTGGTCACTCATTATGCGCCTCCGGGGAAACTGCATTTACAGCCGCGAGGAGTCTCACGGAAGTTGTTGAGAGCGATTAGCTCCGGTCCTTTATACATTGCCAACCGCTTCATCAGAAGGTCGAAATCTACCTGAAGACCATCGAATTCCGGGCCGTCAACGCACCCGAACATGGTTTTCCCGGCGACTTCCACTCTACATGCTCCACACATTCCTGTCCCATCAACCATGATCGGATTCAAACTCACGACTGTAGGAAGATTTGCCTTCTTGGTCACACCGCATACGGCCTTCATCATAGGGACTGGGCCAATGGCGACAACGAGATCTATCTTTGTGCCCTTGTCAATAAGACCCTGCAGCACCTGGGTGACAAAGCCATGAACACCGAATGAGCCGTCGTCAGTAGAAATAATCAGTTCATCACTAACTTTTTTGATGTCCTCGGTCATGATCAGCAGACCTTCGGTTCGAGCGCCTATGATGCTGATCACCTGATTGCCGGCGTCGTGCATGCCCTTGGTGATAGGATAGAGAGGCGCCACACCGATTCCACCGCCTACACCCACGACCGTCCCGAACTTTTCGAGATGGGTTGGCTTCCCCAATGGTCCGCAGATGTCCTGAAATTTTTCACCTACTGCCATGGTTCCCATGTAGTAAGTTGTAGCCCCAACTTCCTGCCAGACTAGGGTAATAGTGCCCTTATCCGCATCTTTGTCGGCAACTGTGAGTGGGATTCTCTCTCCATCGTTGTGGGTGCGTAATATAATAAACTGCCCCGGTTTATGGGCCTTGGCGATGTCAGGCGCTGAAATTACGGCGCGATTCACCCCTGGACCTAAACGTTCTTTCTGAAGAATTTCAAACATGAAATTGTCCTCCTCAAGCTTCTCTTCGCTGAAATTTTTCTAGGAAAACTCGCTCGGCTGGTATGGAGTGTCGAAAGCAGAGTTATAACAAAAAGTAATATCACAACAAAACTACTGCGGGCAACAAGTTTATCAAGCTGAAATCACACCAATTGCGGAAGTCGCCGTCTACACAACAATTTGAAGCATAAACAACCAAATAAAGGTCTGGGAGTTTATTGCCAAGTTCTCTATTGTGAAACCATCATTACGATCAATGGACTTCTAAAGGGCCCATAAATTATTCCAGGCGAGACTTAATTTTCTCGAATTCCGGTTGATTA
>JACWAG010000366.1 GCA_014874425.1 Syntrophaceae bacterium
GGTTAGAGGATGAACTTTACGTAGTAGTTTCAAATGGGTTAAACACAGACAATTCTTCAATCGCTTTGAAGTCGTTTATGTTCCGTGTGACCAACGTGCGATTGTACGCCAAGGCTGTACCCGCTACCAGCGCATCGCCTAAGGTCATCCTTCTGCGTTGACGAAGTTTTACTGCTTGCTCCAACACTTCCTGAGACAGCGGTAAAACCAGCGAAGCTTTGAAAAACTCATCGAAATATTGTCGTTCTTGTTCGGTCAACTGATGATAACCGAGCACTTCTACATAACTAATCGCCGATACAGCAGGCACGCGGTCCCGAATAAATCGTCGCAAGTCTTCGAAATCTGGTTTAGCCGCATAGATAATAATGTTACTGTCAATAAGCATCATTCTTGCCTGCCTGGCAGTACCCTTTCTTGTCGAATTTCACGTTCCCAAATGGCGGGATCAGACACCTCAGCCAATGCGTGTATCGCAGCTAAGTGTTCCAGCGCAGTCGCCATACGTTCTCCTTGACTCTCAACACCTACCGGCGCTACTAAGTCCTCTAAAATCGTGATATGGACGGCCACCGGGCGGTCAACCGCAATGCGTTGGTCCACATCACCACACCACTCTACATGATTGCCTCTCAAGATAGCCTTATATGTATGTAACACTGTTTGTCCCTCAATCTCGCTGTAAACTTCCACATACCGCAAAGGCGACAGTCTTACGCCAAAATGACGGCCTGTCCGTGCTTGATTAAGATTGTTTTCATAATTTAGATATAGACTCCTATTTTACAAGACAATATTAACAAACTCAAATCGCAAAAAAAATGGGCTGAAGGTAAAATCCACAGCCCCCAAAAAGGGACCTTGCTTTCCACAGCATGGTTCGTGAATCCCACCTTCTTTCACGAATATCCAAGGTATCAAGGGCCAGGACACGCTAAAATAGGGCTCCGCTCCCTGACGCATGTCCCTTAGCAAAAGGCTGAGCCGTATGATATGAAGGACGTGCTAATGATTGTTCGACAGATCTTTGATTATGTTTGATCCGGCTCCATTAGGAAAACCTCTAACCTAAGCAGGAAACAAGAGTTGCCGAGCCGGCTGCAAGTATGACCACGCCTTTTTCTACCCGGGCCTTTTCCAGGCATCCGTCAGCGTTTGCCCACTCAACAGGAGTGTTTCATCCATTTACGCACAGGAGAACTGGGCCGTTTCAATCAACACCCGGGCAGGCGCCCCATCTCCACTTTCAATCTTCAACGGCAAACAATAAATCCTGCAAGGACCGACTGGGGCGTCGAACAGGTCCAGTCCTTCCACAATGAAAGCGCCAGACGACAAAAGAATCCTGTGCGCAGGCGCACATTCATCATCACTCCTGTCCACGGACATGTAGTCGATACCGACAAGTTTCACACCTCGTTCTATCAGCAACTCAGCGCCATTATCAGTAATGTATGTATAATTATCGTTAAACGCCGGTTCTCGAAGTTTTAAGCTGTTGTCCGTTTTGAAAAATACCCGTGTTTCATCGGTTAATGCTGATTCTTCGAGGACTCGCCGGTCAATGACGCCAATGCCCCTCATGTCAAGAACAACTCCAGGGCCGATCATCATTTTTAGGGCCATTGAATCAATTGTCCGGCCGCCATCAATATAATGGGCCGGGGCGTCTACATGAGTTCCTGTGTGAGTGGCCAAAGACAATAAGGAAAGGTTGAATTCTTCCCCTTGCTCTCGGGAAAACACACGTTCAATGGAAAACGCCGGGTCTCCCGGGAAACTCAGCATCCCCTTCTTCAATGTTAAACTGACGTCGAATATGGCCATTTAATTACGGTCGAAATGACATGAATCAAACATTCTTATGACAACACCTATAGAAAAGCGGATGTGGTCCGCTACGGTTACATCAATTTGTTCAGGGAGCGTCAAACGCGTTCTGAATAATCTCAATATCGGGATCAGGCCCCAATGTGACTATCACAACGTCAAACCTCATCGGGGAATCTATATCCTTGTTAATAATATAGAACTTGGCGGCTTTTATTACCCTTTTGATTTTGCGCTGATCGAGAGTGAAGAGAGGATTTAACGCCTCCTCTGAGTGACGGGAGCGAACCTCTACAAAAACAAGGTCTCCCCCTTGTTTCGCAATAAGATCAATCTCTCCAAGTTTACAGAAATAATTTCTGTCTACAATTTTGTAGCCAAGCTCTACCAGCCGCTGTTCAGCCAAAAGCTCCGCCCGAGCGCCTCGAGCACGGGTAGGGAGCGATGGGTCTGTTTCATGGTTTGACGGAGTGATAGTTTAATGCCTTTCATTGATCATTTTTTCATGTAGTCTTTTCGCCTGAAGTGAAAACGCCTCCAGCCTCGCTTCAATAATCTGGGGAAACGCGTTCCCGTCAGTCTCTATTGCAAGGAACGGTAGTTTCCGATCAAGAGTCTTAAATATCGGATTACTTAAAGCCGGCCTAGATCCATTATTGCCCATTGACGCAAGTTTTTCGCCTACTGTGAATTTCTCAGACAAGATTGCTTCAGCGACTCGCGTAGGCATACATCCGAATGGGCCTATTGAGATAATTCCGCAAGCTGGGTGCAAGATTTCATGGAGCGCAGCCCCTACCGTAAGGATAGCCTCTCCCGTGAGGTTCGGAGATATATAACGTTCTCCGGCCTTTATAAGATCATCAACTTCGAGTATCTCGTTGAAAAATAAACCGGAAGGCTCAAACAATTTCCTAACCTTCTTGTCAAAATGTCTTTTGACGAAATAACGAATCCAGAAAGGAATATCTCTGGAATCCCCTTCAATCCCGGTCTTGATGAGCCAATCAACATATTTGATCCATTCACTGGTCTGGGATGTGCGGACAATAAAGCCACGATCCGACATCTTTTCAACAAGCATTTGTAAAGAAATAGGGTCATTCCTGACGTAAATTTCACCTATTAACGATATTTTCGGTATTTCTTCATAAGGCGCCTTAAGTGGAATTCTTGACAACACAACCGCAGAAATACCGATCTGTCGTTTAATTTCTCTCCATGATTTATGGATAACGTTTACGAGAGTGTTCCACTCCTTGAAAAAGATTTCCAGACCGGATTCACGATCTTTAGCGGCGGCCATAATCGTGGACCATATTTCGTACATGACGTCGCCCACAAGTATCGCCCGCCACGCAGGCAGGGTAAATCTGTCACCAAGTCCCATGTATCCATTGGATGCGTTAAGAGTCAGGACTGCGGCGTTGGGGATCTCGTGGCGCTCAATCAACCTTCTGGAAAAAACATTGTATTGACCGAAACGGCACGGGCCAGCGGCTCCAGGCATAAAATAGGCTGTAATCTCGTCCTTCGGCCTGACCTTCCAGAAATAATTCAACATGGATCCGACAGTTGTCTGCAATGGCAAACACTCTTTACATGTCGAATTTCCACGACCTATTTTCAGGACCTCTTCATCCGCCGGAGGCAAACCATAGGCGTTTATGCCAACCTTTTCAAAGGTTTTGACGAGCGCCTGGTGAGCGAATCTGCCCATAGCTGGTAAGACCACACGCACTTTCGGATCGTTCAATGGATAGCTCTTGCCATCCGGAGTTATCACACACGGTTTTCCATTTACCATACCAGTAGACGCAGCCTTAAAATCTTTACGAACGGCCACAATTTTTTGCTGGCTTTGAAGTTCCCTATAGTAATGAAC
>JACWAG010000367.1 GCA_014874425.1 Syntrophaceae bacterium
TGATCAGTGTCAGCGGAATTCAACGCCATTACCAACGGCGCTATTATAAGATGTAACATCCCGCTGAAAGGCAGATATATTACGAAAACGCCCGTCAGCAAAGCATGCAGGTACCAGATGTACCCGTAGAATTCACTCAGTCCATTGACGCCAATCCACAGGAAACTCAGTGTCCAGCCAACAAACGCAAAATGGTTGATATCGGCTTCGCCGGTCAAGGCAATACGCGCTCCTTCCAGAATAAATCCCACAATGATAATCGCCGCCAAAAGAGTTACAGCTAACCAATCACGCTCTGGAAGCCCGTTAACAGTTTCCTCGTCTCTGGATATATGTTTGCGAAATACCGCCAGGGCTATTCCCAAAAGAACCAATAGGCCCGTCAGGTCAAACAACACAGCGGTCACCGGATTATTCTTATCAAGCATTTGCCAGACCCAGGGATTACCAGGCCATACTAAAGAACCGATCAAAGCTACCAGGCCCCATGTAAACCGTATTACAAATGGCCAGAAGATTAATGCATGAATAAACCAGCGGAAGTGTGAATGCCGAAAGAGTCTTCTCTGGAGTAATCCGTCGACGAACAGGGCCTTTAGGCCGGTGAACAGTCGTATGTGGAATGGTGATTTAAATGACTCGTCAAGCAACTCAGCTTTGTTAATTCTTGTTCGAGTTGTTCCGGTTAACCACACTGAGATAACAGCCAGCATCCCCAGAACAAACCCCAAGATGGCTATTATGGTAATCGGATCTCCGATGGTGAATGTGCCTGTGTGGCACGGAATGCAAATCACGCTCTTGGCCGGAAGAACCATAGCTACTGCTCCGAGGTGATTTCCCTTTTTGTGGCACCTCTGGCAAGATGCTGTTCCGTGACTGGGTATAATAATGTTGAGTGGACTGACGTCCGAGGCCTTTCTAAGTCTTTCCCAGACGATTCTTTTTGTCTGAGGATCCATCGATAATCCAATTCCAGTTAGATGGCAGTCCTGGCATGACACCTTGGAATGAGCGTCATGAAGAGTCGCTTCGTCATGGGGAGTGTGACATTGACTGCACGCCACAGGTCTCTGAAGGTTATGCTCAAATGACGCGGCGCCCGAATGGCAGTCCAAACAATCTAAACTCTTGTGTCCTTGGGAGATGTGTTTAGCCTTGTCAATCCGGGGAACGGATACTGATGACTCGCTAAAAGCAACATTTAGGCCATGACACTTCAGACAAAATTGGTCAATGTATTGGCGAGATGTTTTTTCCTTGGACCCAGGAGCTTTGTGACATTCCATGCACCTCACATCATCACTTTTGGCATGAGGAAGAGATTCCCTTTTCTTGTGGCAGGAGGCGCAGAGCGCTGTATTTGATGAACTCGACTCCACGCTTGGAGGCGCTTTCTTGCCTAGCCGTGGCTGGTAGTGAGGATCGTGACACGTAAGACATTTGCTATAATCTTTTTCTTTCTGAATCGGTTTTCCACCATGCAGGCCCTTTAAAAGATTTTCTTTTATACTGTCCCCGTCATGGCAATTGAAACAAGTATCGGGATGAAAGAAATCTCGTAATTTTCGGGTGACATCGGACGGGTTTGGATGGATTCTCCTGGAGACTATGTCCGAATGGCAATCCTGGCAGGAAAGTTGGCCGTGAACTGAGACATGATATTTTACCAAGTCTATGAACCAAGGCCCTGAATGTCCGGGTTGGGCAAAGCACAAGACCGGAGCCAGCACACCAAGCAAGATCCCTGAAAGCAGCCCCTTAACACTCATGTATCTTGTGACAGTTGATATCACCTTGGAAACCTCTGTCGAAACCGAACCCCGAATTGTCCAATTAAAAATCCTGAATTCAGAAAAGAAACTTTTTCTACGTTTTTAGGAAGAAAGGCGCTACATAAGGTCCTTCAGGAATAATGGCTACGCACTTATCTGTTGAATGTTCGACACTTTTCCGAATGGCTTCATGGAACAAGTCTAAATCTTTAAAAGTTTGAACTCCAGTTAAGTCTAAATCATGTTTGCTGAGACCTTGAGTATACATGGAAATAGAGCCGATCCTCATAGGTTTTAGCTGCATTTCGGTCTGCCATTCGTCTATGGCCGCTTGGCTTTTGGGCCACAATTCGTCGAGAAACTTGTCCGGTCCTAACGCGACGAGTCTTTTCTGGGCTTCTACATATTCCGCAGAACCCATTCCTTCAGAGCATTCAGAAACAATGAAAAGCTCGCCTCCCGGTTCAAGCAATTCCATACCACCAACCATGCCCTTGACGGTTTGATAGTACGTTTTATCAAGTGGATATCCCGCAGAACTCGTGATCACTGTTTGAAAATGACGTGGCACGTTTATGACAGCGAATTTACTCATAAAATCTACTGCTGCCTTATGACTTGAGACAATTTCGCCGAAATTCAGAAAACATTGGCGCCGAAATTCATCGATCACAACATTTACGGCTAACGATCCTCCGATGAGCTTTACAATTTCCAGTTGTTCTTCATGTAATGGATTCGAATCCAATGTGCAGTTCGCCGCATAAGGGGATTCCAGAAAAGTGGCGGTATGAAGGCGCGTGATGGTGTCATGATGCGCCACCCCAGGAACAATTACCTTTCTTCCTCCTGAATAGCCGGCCATGAAATGAGGTTCTACAAGTCCCGTTACAAGACGCAAGTCCGCCTCTACAAATCGGCGATCCAGTTTGATTGGTGTCCCCCTTGAAGTTACGCCGAGGTCTACGTGATCCTCATCGTTACGGGCAAAATGATTGACTACTCTAACGGTGTCTAAGACCGAGTCGTCACCAACAAGGTCGCGAAGTTCAGGACCTTCATTGGGACGATGCAGCCCCGTAGCTACCAGGACGGTGATCTGCTCCGATTTGATTCCGGCATCCATCAACTCTCTAATGACCGCAGGAAGAATTAACCCGTTGGGGACCGGTCGGGTGATGTCGCAAATAAGGATGCACGCCGAGCTACGTCCTTTAGCTTCATCGACAAGGGATTTTGATCCCATTGGCCGTTGCAATGCCAGCGCCATGGCTTCGTTTGGGTCCGGCAGCACCGGCATTTCTTTCTTGCGGATTACGGTAACATTCCAATTGTCGGGTAAATCGAGTTTCAATCCGACGCGTCCGTAATTCATGAGATATTCCATGTTAGGCTCCTAGGACAGGTAAAGCACAGTTCCACCGGCATTACGGTCGTCAAATCACCGCTGATTTTTTGGATGCCATGGTCGCTTCTTTGTCACGGCGATCGTCAACTTTAAGGTCAATGACGATCCGTTTGGCGCCCTCAGCCACATGAGCCGCGTGCACTTTCTTCACGAGATCGAAGAGAGCATCCAATCCTGGTGTTTCTACAGAAGTTGACATTGCGCCAACCTCGTAGGGATAGCTGGACTCCTTGACAACCGCTATGCCTTTCTTCACGAAACGACTCAGGCTCGTACCCTCACCAATGGGATATACTGAAAAACTGCCTATCATTTGACGCTCCTCCCAAATTATTTCTGCGACAACGATTTCATTACCAATTGTGTCAGGTCCATGGCGTTAAGCTCGATGTTTTGCCGACGAGCGCTGGTCACAATTGTACGAAGACATTGCTGGCATGACGAAATTACGGTATTGGCCCCTGTGGAAAGAATTTCTTCAATTTTTCGCCGGGCAATAGCAGCGGAAAGGTCTGGGGCGACCATTTCCACGTTGCCGCCTCCACCGCAGCAAACGCTCATATTCCGATTGTTGGGGAGTTCAACAAATTCTATGCCAGGGATGGATTTTATTACCTCTCTAGGTTCCTCAAAAACGCCCGTATTCCTACCCAAGTCACAGGGATCATGATAAGTGACCTTAAGATCAAGAGGTTTAAGATCCAGCTTTTTCTGCTTGACCAAACCGTCTATCAATTGACTGGCGTGTAAAAGTTCAATGTCTGTATCGTATAAATGTTTCCACGTGTGAAGGCAGGATGGGCATGAGAATACAGCCTTCTTTGCTCCAACGCTTTTGAGTTTTTCAAGGTTGTGGTTCTTCAGCTCAACCATTTTTTCCGGCATGCCGGCCCCTATAAGAGGAAAACCGCAACACCATTCATCCCCGCCGAGAATTGTGAAATCAAGACCTGCGTGATACATGATTGTGGCAAAGTCCGCCGGGATCTTTTGGGCCATCGGAAAAAATGAAGCCACACATCCTACAAAATAAACAATATCAGCTTGATCTTTCTCAAGAAATTCACCCGGCACATCTTTAAGATATTCCTGCCATTCTGCTCGATCTTCGTTATCGTCTTCTGAGATGTTATGATATTCATTTAGAGCTTCAGAGAGTTTTTCGAAAATTTTCGGGTGGGCTTTAATCTCGGTAAGACAGGCTCTATCAGAAAAAACGGAATCTTTTGTGTTTACAGCGGGGAAACACGCTTTAGTGCAGGCGCCACAGCCCAGACATGTAAAAATTGACTCAGCCAATTCCTGGGAGAGTTCCAAACGTCCCTCTATAACAGCTCGAGTGATAGCGTTGCGACCCCGAGGTGTGAAAGCCTCACTTCTGAGCACGGCGTAAGTGGGACAATTGGGTAGACAAAACCCACATCGCGTACACTTTGCGACTTCTTCATATTGGAGTTTTTTCAGTTGGACGATGTTCATAGTTTATATCCCTCCGAGAAATCGACCGGGATTTAATACGCTTAAAGGATCAACAGTATCTTTGATCCTTCTCATAAGGGCGAAATCCCCACGGGGTTTCCCCCATAAATCAAGTTGTCGCTTGAAAGTCGCAGGGGCCAACTCGATTATCATGCTTCCTCCGTATTGCTCAGCAACCGCTCGAAAATCTGCGCTCAA
>JACWAG010000368.1 GCA_014874425.1 Syntrophaceae bacterium
GTTCGAAAACAGCTCGCGTTTGTGGAGATCAACAACGTAATTGAACGTCTGGGCCGTTCCCGTATAGTCCCCGCGGAACGTCTCGGAAAATTCAGGAAATGGCAAAATCCGGCTTGGATGATTCTTACTACCGTTCCAGTGATCCCACCTGATTTGAGGCCTCTAGTTCCATTGGATGGAGGACGTTTTGCGACTTCAGACCTGAACGATTTATATCGAAGGGTCATTAACCGTAACAATCGGTTGAAAAGATTGAAAGAACTCAACGCTCCTGAAATCATCCTCCGGAACGAGAAGAGGATGCTTCAGGAAGCTGTAGATGTCCTGTTTGATAATGGCAGGAGAGGCAGACTAATCACCGGACCTAATAAGCGGCCCCTGAAATCACTTTCAGACATGCTCAAAGGGAAACAGGGTCGTTTTAGACAAAACCTTTTAGGTAAACGAGTCGACTACTCCGGCCGGTCTGTTATCGTTGTTGGCCCGGATTTGCGGTTGCACCAATGTGGTCTACCCAAACGCATGGCTTTGGAATTGTTCAAGCCGTTTATTTACAGCAAACTCGAAGAACGTGGATACGTGACGACAATAAAGAGCGCCAAAAAACTCGTTGAAAAAGAAACACCGGAAGTATGGGACATCCTTGAAGATGTCGTTAAAGAATATCCGGTGTTGCTCAACCGGGCCCCTACTCTGCACAGACTAGGGATTCAAGCGTTTGAACCGATTTTGGTCGAAGGTAAAGCCATTCAGTTGCACCCTTTGGTCTGCACAGCATTTAACGCTGACTTTGATGGGGACCAAATGGCGGTTCATATTCCCCTGTCGATTGAAGCGCAAGTTGAAGCCAGGGTTCTCATGATGAGCACCAACAATATCCTTTCGCCTGCGCATGGTAAACCTATCATCGTACCCACACAGGATATCGTTCTCGGGCTCTATTATTTAACCCGTGAGTCAATTGATTTTGAAATAGACAAAGAACCCAAAAAGTTCCCAGACCCAATTGAAATTCGTGTAGCCCACGATTCAGGGAAATTGAACCTTCACGATCGGGTTCTCCTTCGTGAAAATGGGGAGATGATTCAAACAACTGTTGGAAGAATTATCCTCAGAGAAATTGTACCAGAAGAGATTCCTTTTTCGTCAATTAATAAAGTAATGAAAAAGAAAGAGTTAGCCAATCTTATTGACGAAGCGTACCGAAAATGCGGGGATAAAAAAACTGTCATCTTGGCCGACAGACTTAAGGATCTTGGTTATCATTACGCAACCAAAGCCGGCATATCAATCTGCGTTGATGACATGAAGATCCCGGATTCCAAGAAAGATATCCTAGAAAAGGCCAGAAAAGAAGTCTTGGAAATTCAGGATCAATATAAAGAAGGGCTCATTACTGACGGAGAAAGATATAACAAGGTAATTGATATATGGGCTAGAGCTAATGAAGATATTTCCGAACGGATGATGAACGGCCTGCGTTCCACCTCTATAATTCTTCCGGATGGCTCAGAGAAGAAAGTTGAGAGTTTCAACCCCATTTATATGATGGCTGATTCGGGCGCTAGAGGTAGCACTCAGCAAATCAGGCAGCTTGCCGGAATGCGCGGTTTGATGGCCAAACCTACAGGTGAAATCATAGAAACCCCCATAGAAGCGAATTTTAGAGAAGGTCTCACAGTTTTACAGTACTTCATTTCTACGCACGGCGCTCGTAAGGGACTTGCCGATACAGCGCTTAAAACAGCTAATTCGGGTTATCTCACACGTCGGCTCGTTGATGTCGCTCAGGATGCCATTATAAACGAAAAAGACTGTGGCACTCTCGATGGAATTGAAATGGCTTCATTGGAAGACGGAGGTGAAATCATCGAGCACGTTGCGGATCGAATCCTGGGACGAGTGGCATTGGAGGACATTGAGCATCCGTACACCGGTGAAATCATTGTCCACGCTAATGAAGAAATCAAAGAAGAGCATCGGGACAAAATTCAGGATTCCGGTATCGATAGAGTTAGAATAAGGTCCGTTTTAAGCTGTCAGGCAAAAAGGGGCGTTTGCAGCCTTTGTTATGGGCGTGACCTAGCCCATGGCAAAATGGTCAACATCGGCGAGGCGGTTGGAATCATTGCTGCTCAATCAATTGGTGAACCTGGTACCCAGTTGACAATGAGAACCTTCCACATAGGTGGAACAGCGTCACTCAAGAGGAATATTATTTCTGCTAGAAAAAGGGGCTCGATGCTAATTGAAAAGGAGAAAGACAAACCAAAAGCTATCATAGTTTATGAAGATTTCTCCATTCCCAAGAATGAAGTTGACGAATGGCTCATAGAAGATGGCCAAACATTGAGAGAGAACGCCTTTTTATACAGAGGGAAGAATCATTACCCAATTGAAGCGGAAAATATGGGAGGCAAAATAGTTATTTCTCCCGATAAAAAATCCTTCACACTTCAAAACGAAGAGGGAAACAAAAAAGGGTTCGAGCTGCCAGACGGTTGTAGGTTTGTCGTACGGTCCAATTCTCAAATATTACCTCAAACGTTTATTTTCGATCAGGCTATTGCAAAACCCCGTATGTCTGATTCGGAAAAAAGAGGTGGAATCCTGAAGCTCATGGGCGAAGAGAATGGACAGTATCTTTATCGTTTGTACGAGCGTTATCCTGTAATGGATTATATGAACGTAAAGGTTCAAGAAGGTGATCACATAGACTCTGAAGGCCAGGTTCTTTTGGAATGGCTTGGTTCGAGTTCCTCTCAATTGTTTTCCAGAAATGAGGGAAAAATACAGTTTGTTGACCTTAAGACCGTTATTAATCGTGACGGGGAACAGGTAGCCATGAATAGAAACGGCTCTCTTGCCATAATTGATGAAAAGAGCCAGAACAGGGAACGGAATAAGATCATATATGGGGCTAAATTACGTGTCAAGGACGGCGAACATGTTAACCGTGAAACACTGCTTGCTGAATGGGACCCATATACTATTCCCATTATCACAGAAGTTTCAGGCATAATAAAGTTCGGCGATATTATCGAAGGCGCTACCATGAATGAACAGGTTGATGAGGTCACCGGTCTTTCAAGAAAAGTAATTGTTGAGTTTAAAGACCGTGATTCGGAGATTCGACCCAGGGTTTCAATAAAGGATGAACGCGGTAGGACAATCAAGATAGGCGATTCCGAAGCCAGATATCTCCTTCCAGTCGGCGCGAATATCATGGCCAAGGAAGGCGAGCAAATCCATGCGGGCGATGTCATAGCCAAGATACCTCGGGAAACAACTAAGACAAAAGACATTACTGGCGGTTTGCCTAGAGTCGCAGAGCTATTTGAAGCGCGTAAGCCCAAGGAATTCGCTATTATTTCCGAAATCGAAGGACAGATTGAATTTGGCAAAGACACCAAGGGGAAACGGAAAGTAGTCGTAAGACCGGACTTGGGAGAACCTCGGGAATATTTGATACCGAAAGGCAAGCATATTTCCGTTCATGCCGGGGACTGGGTTGATGCCGGGGACGCGCTTATGGAAGGATCAACAAATCCGCATGATCTCTTGGGTATTAAAGGCGAAAAAGATCTCGCCAAGTACCTGGTCGACCAAGTACAGGAGGTATATCGCCTTCAGGGTGTTAAGATAAACGACAAACACATAGAAGTTATCGTTCGCCAGATGTTGCGACGCGTTAAAGTCAAAGAAGTTGGTGACACTGATTTTCTCGCAGGGGAACAAATAGAGAGATCTGTTTTTCAATCGGAAAATAATCGCGTAATGCAGGCTGGTGGAGTCCCTGCTGTTGCGGAGCCTTTGCTTCTAGGAATTACGAAGGCCTCTCTTTCAACGGATTCGTTTATCAGCGCTGCAAGTTTCCAGGAGACAACCAAGGTCCTTACGGAAGCTTCCATCTCTGGGAAGATTGACTACCTTCGAGGCCTGAAAGAAAACGTCATCATGGGTAGGTTGATCCCGGCAGGCACGGGTTTAGACCAGTACAAGAACCTTAGACTGAGACATTACGAGACCGAAGATCCGAGTAGCAAAACTACAGCGGTCACTGGCCGAGCCGCTGAAACAGCGCGTGAAATCGCTTGAGATTTTTACGAGGAGTGGCCTCGAACGCGTAGGTTTACTGTGCCTGAGCTGAAGAACGTTTTTTTATTTACGGGCGAAGCTCGCAGATTTTATAGGAAATAGAGGCTCTTTCAGGTGATATGGCTACAGGCCACATATAAATGGTGGCCCGTAGCTTTACAAAAACACTTGACAAGAATACCATCTCTTGCACATAATACGTGGATACATGTTTGGAGGTAATGGCTAATGCCGACGATTAATCAGTTGGTTAGAAAAGGACGTACACCGCCGAGACGCAAGACATCGGCCCCTGCGCTGACCAACTGTCCACAACGCCGTGGTGTTTGCGTAAGGGTATATACTACTACACCGAAAAAACCGAACTCCGCCTTGAGAAAAGTAGCAAGAGTTCGACTTACTAACGGTTATGAAGTAACCTCTTACATCCCCGGCATTGGTCACAATCTTCAGGAACACTCCGTGGTTCTAATTCGTGGTGGACGCGTAAAAGACTTGCCTGGTGTTCGTTACCATATAATTAGAGGCGCACAGGACGCATACGGAGTTACGGATCGAAAACAGGGTCGATCCAAGTACGGAACAAAAAGACCGAAATAATCCTCGAGAGAGGACGCCACGTTTCTTTATAGGAGCATTTGGGACGTAGCGTCTCCCCAGCAACCCCCTAGTCATTGTTGGAGGATTGTTTTAACGGGTTCGGATAAACCGCTGATATCAGGCGGGGCTAGTTTAGAGATAAGACGTTAAAACTAAAAGTGAATCGGATTCGCTACGTCTTCTAAACAGAGTTATTCCGAAAGGTGCCCGTATCAACTCGTTCTAGACTCTGTCGCCGTAATGAATATCGGCTACACAATTTTGGGAGTTAACGTTAATGCCTAGAAAAGGGAAAGTTCCAAAAAGAGACGTTTTGCCGGATCCCAAGTTTCATAGCAAACTCGTGTCGAAGTTTATCCACGGTATAATGTGGGAAGGTAAAAAATCTGTAGCGGAATCCATTTTGTATGGCGCGTTTGAGATAATCGCCAAAAAAACAAACGAGGATCCATTGAAACTGTTTGAAAGAGCCGTCGACAATGTGAAGCCAGTCTTAGAAGTTCGTTCTAGGCGCGTTGGCGGAAGCACGTATCAGGTTCCTGTCGAAATTAGACCGGAGCGCAGACAGGCGCTTGCTATTAGATGGATTGTACAATATGCGCGAAGCCGCGGCGAAAAAAGCATGATGGATAAACTTGCCGGTGAATTCCTGGACGCTTCAGGAAATAAAGGCAGCTCAGTAAAAAAGAAAGAAGACACTCACAAGATGGCTGAAGCGAACAAGGCTTTTGCTCATTATAGGTGGTAGTGGTCAATCCGGTACAATTTAATGAACTTAGACTCTATATCAATTACCCGCAACATCGGAATCATGGCGCATATTGACGCGGGGAAAACCACCACTACAGAGAGAATACTTTATTATACCGGTGTTTCTCATAAGATTGGCGAGGTTCATGATGGTAAAGCCATTATGGACTGGATGGAGCAGGAACAAGAAAGAGGCATAACCATAACCTCCGCCGCCACGACATGTCAGTGGAAAGACCATAAAATAAATATCATAGACACACCTGGCCATGTTGATTTTACTATCGAGGTCGAGCGATCCTTAAGGGTTCTTGACGGAGCAGTCGCTGTCTTCTGCGGAGTTGGTGGTGTGGAGCCACAGTCGGAAACGGTCTGGAAACAGGCCGATCGATATGGGATCCCTCGGATCGCGTTTATCAATAAAATGGATCGGGTAGGCGCTGACGAAAAAAGAGTCATGGAAATGATGAAAAGTCGGCTTAGAACCACCCCCCTGGCGTTACAGATCCCGATTGGCAGGGAAGATAAATTTTCCGGCGTTGTGGATCTCGTCAATATGAAATCCATAATATTTGACGAATCTTCAATGGGAGTTACGTATTCGATCGAGGATGTGCCCGGTCACATGATGGAAGAGGCCTTGGCAGCTAGGTCCGAATTAGTTGAATCTGTTTGTGAACTTGATGACGCGCTTTTAGAAAAATATCTTGAAGGTGACACAGACATACCCATTGATCGGCTGGTCAAGACCATTAGACAGGGGACGCTCGACCTAAAAGTCACACCTGTCATGATCGGCTCGGCTTTCAAAAACAAGGGCATCCAACCACTTCTTGACGCTGTTATAAATTATCTGCCGTCTCCTGTTGATGTGCCACCGGTAGAAGGTAAGGACGCGGCAGGCGCGGTCGTAGTGCGCGAAGTCGACGGTCCGTTGGCGGCTCTAGCCTTCAAGGTCATGAACGACCCCTATACGGGAAGTCTTACGTTCATACGAATTTATTCGGGTAGCCTCTCCGCCGGATCCAGTGTGCTTAATGCGAATTCACTTAAAAGGGAACGCATCGGCAGATGTCTTAAGATGCACTCAAACCAGCGTGAAGAAATCAAAGAGGCAGGGGCTGGCGAGATCATTGCTGTTGTTGGTATGAAAAACACCAAGACCGGAGATACTCTTACTGACGAGGATCATCCACTTTTGTTGGAATCCATTGAATTTCCCGAACCGGTGATTTCAGTTTCTCTTGAGCCCAAGTCCCGTGACGAAATTGATAAACTTTCTAGGAGTCTTAGTAGACTACTGAGAGAAGACCCTTCGTTGCGCGTCAGGTCAGACAAAGAAACAGGCCAGACGATCTTGTCAGGCATGGGTGAATTGCACCTGGAGATTATCATCGACAGGCTGTTGAGAGAGTTCCAGGTTGAAGCCGTAGTTGGAGAACCCGAGGTCGCATTCAGAGAGAGTCTTTCCAAGGAAATTAGGATTAATTATCGCCATGTTAAACAGACGGGCGGCAAAGGGCAATTCGCTGAGGTCGCTTTGGACGTCAAGCCCCTTCCAAGAGGGCTAGGTTTCGAATTTGTTGACAAGATAACTGGAGGAGCAATTCCGAAGGAATTCATAAAGCCGGTCCAAGACGGCATTCGTTGGGCGATGGAATCCGGTGTTCTTGCTGGTTATCCGGTTGTAGATATCCGGGTTACGCTTTTTGATGGCAAATTTCACGAAGTCGATTCATCCGAAATGGCTTTCAAGATGGCGGGTTTTATGGCTTTCAAGGAAGCCTGCCGAAAAGGTGAATCCATTTTGTTGGAACCGATTATGGACGTGGAAGTTGTAGCTCCTGGAGAATTTCTCGGGGATGTTTTGGGAGATTTGACCGCAAGACGTGGCAAAATTCTCGGAATGGAGAGTAGGCTCGGGATCCAGACAGTTGGCGTTAAAGTCCCGCTGGCTCGCATGTTCGGTTACGCCACGGATATTAGGAGCCTTACGCAGGGCCGTGCTACATTCACCATGAGATTTTCCCATTATGAACCGGCGCCGCAATCCGTCACGGAAAAGGTAGTCGCACAATTTAAACAATCTGGAGGAGCCCATGGGCAAGGCGAAGTTTGAGCGTACGAAGCCACACGTGAACGTAGGGACGATAGGTCACATCGATCACGGTAAGACGACGTTGACAGCGGCAATTACGCGGACGTTGGCCAAGAGGGGATTGGCATCGTA
>JACWAG010000369.1 GCA_014874425.1 Syntrophaceae bacterium
AATGAAATAGCATTGCCGGTCACTTTCGTTTCTTAAATCCAGAAAACTACATTGGGGGTAGGTTCTGAAATCTTACTATTATGTATCGGCTTTCCTGCACAAAAAATCCAGTTGATGGGCTATGTAAACCAGCTTACCATTTTCAATCTGAGAGTGTCTCTCCTCAATCCATCTCTTGAATCTGTGAAGTTCAAGTTCCGGTCTTTCTTTAAGAGCGCAATACATAGTATGGATTATGAAATGCAGGAAATAAGACTCGTCTTCACGATAACCACCTTTTTCCGCAAATACCGTCCAATCTGAAGACCCGCTTTCAAGTATTTCTACACCGTTCCTTCTCGCAATTTCGAAGAAATGCCTGCCTGTTTTGCTGTCACCGGATATTGAGCCGTCTATCATCCGATCATCCATGGTCTGATGATACAAACGTTCAACAAGAGCGTCAAATTCAGCGTCAATCTCTGGTTCCAGGACCGTAGCGCCATCGAAGTTTATTGTGAAATATAATAATCCCCCTGGTTTCAGGAGGTCTAATGTGATCGGCAATGTTCTTCCAGCATCAACGAGATCGAGAAAAGCATTTGCTATAATCAGGTCCCAAGCATAACTCCCATGGTTTTTCATTGCGAAATCGAAGAAATCACCATCTTCCAGTTTCAATGTAACATCCGTGCCGGAACCGGATAGTTTCAGTTCATCATCGGCAATTTCTTCAACTCTATAACTGACATTGTAAGCCCAGCCCGGAATCCGGGCCCTAGCTTCCAAGATATTTTCCAACATGGCGTCAATTGCAGTATAATAGGCTTTTTTGAAAAGACCCCATTCAAGCGACCGCTCAAACATCGTCCCTATACCTGCCCCAATTTCCAATATTGCCGGTGGCTTTCCAGAATGCTCACAAGCAATGATGGATTGCAATCTCTGCCATACAACCCTGTTTAAAGCCCGGTTATCGACACTTTTCTTGGACGACAGATATCTGGCAAAAGAGTAATTCGATTCGTCAAACATGACTCGTACTAACCATTTCTTTCATGAAATTAAATATCTTATGGCAACTTTGATCCCATGTCGGGTGGGTGGCGAAACGATCCAAAGCGGCTTCTCCCATCTGGACCAAAAGAGCCCTGTCTCCGGCCAGGCGACTGATCTTTTCTGCAATACCTTTAATGTCACCAGGGGACACAAGAAACCCGTTCAGCCCATCTGTAATCATTTCGCTAGCAGCGCCCCCGGTAGACGCCAGTGGCGGAGCGCCAAACCCCATGGACTCCAGATACACTATCCCAAATCCCTCATATGAAGAAGGAACTGCCAGAACCTGACTATTCCGGTATTCAGCTTCAAGCTCCTCACCGGACATCGAACCCAACAATGACACGTTGTCTTCAAGATCAAACCGCTTTAAACGCTCCAACACTTCGTTGGTGTAATTTTTGTCCGTTTCGAGAGCGCCAACGACTCTTAGCGCCCAATCCTTTCTTGGAATGTGAGATAAAGCTTCCACGAGCGTATGCAACTCTTTCCTGGGGATCAGGCTGCCAACAAACAGTAATCTCAAAGGACCCGGATCCTCAGCCCGTTTTCGGATAAATTGAGAATTGACGCCCGGATTTAGTGCGTTTCGACCGGGATAAGCCGTCACATATGGCTTAGGCGCCAGGCCAAGCGTCTCGACACTTTTCCGGGTTGTGCCGCTATTAAAAATAAAGCCGTCGGCAGTTTTTACATACATCCGTTCTATCATTCGGTAGAAACGGTTCGCGACGTTTGACCTAAGCTCACTACACCTCAGATGATGAACTATGGATACGACAGGAAACTTCGATGAATTCAATAGCAAGTGGTTGGCAGCAAGAAGCGAAGGATGATTTAGCTCATCTTCCAGGAGAATATCGAAATCCGACTTTTCTAATCGCCTAAAGAATTTGTAGGATAGATTATCCGTCAGATGGTAAGCATAATCACGCCAAGGTAAAGAACACACTTCAACGATCGCGCCGTGGGCCTGAATAAAATCTACCAGTTTACGATCATAAATGAAACCGCCTGTCAAGATCTCCAGGCTTCCATAAATTACCAGTCCAACTTTCAAATACGCTCTCTTCGATATCCGGCCCAGGCTATATCGTTTTCCCAAATTCTTATTGTTATGGCGCCAATATTAGAAGCGGTCACGCCACTCCACATCTTTTCACAAAAAATTCTGGAAAAATGTTCGATACTAGGATTCAAACCAGAAAATTCCGGCAATTCATTTAACGCTCGCTCGCGATATCGGGCCACCAGCCCGTCGAGCAGGCTTTCAATTTCCACTATATCGACAAGATATCCGTGTTGGTCAAGCTCTTTCCCTTCCAATCGGGCTTCCACACGATAATAATGAGAGTGAAGGTTGTTCTCCGGTCCCCAATCTCCACCAAACAGAAAATGGCGCGCTACAAAATTTCGCTGTACCGCAACAACATACCCGGATTCATTACTATTTGGACTCATGTGTTTTCCTCATAACTAAGAATCACTTGAATTGCTTCCTGGGGCCTTTTGGTGAGCAGTTTATAAGCTTTTCCGGCATCGGAGAAATTTATCCTGTGGGTAATGAGTCTTTCCGGTTCAATTTGAGATATCATCTTTAGGGCCATACGCAATCGTCTTGCCTTGGACCATCGACCAGTTAGATGCGGGGCTATCGAGCTAACCTGACTACTGATAAGCTTGATCCTGGCCCTGTGAAACCAGCTTCCCATTTTGATCGACGCTTCCTTTGAACCATAAAATGATCCAACCACTATCCTGCCGTCAAAACCCGTGATTGAAATAGCCTGATTGAGAACTTCAGGATACCCGGAAAGCTCATAAGTAAGATCGGCCTTAAAGTCATCGCTTAATGAACCTGAAAAGAAGTCTTCAAAACGACCGGTACCAAAATCCTTAGTTGGATCAATTGACAAATCAGCTCCATAGACTAACGAAGCTTGTCTGCGCATAGGATATTTGTCAAAAGTCACAATTTTTCCAAGAGACATCCTCGCCAGTAATGCGGCCGTTAATAGCCCAACAACCCCCTGTCCAAATATTGTGACTGCTTCTCCTATTACTGGGTTTCCATCCATGACCAGGTTTAACGCTGTTTCCATGTTTGGAAGGAAACATGCCCCTTCAGGACTGACACCTTCCGGGATTACAATCAATTTATCGAGAGAAGTTACAAAATGTGTCTCATGCGGGTTAAAAGCAAAGACCAACCTTCCTGTCCATTCAGAGGACACGGACTCGCCCACGCCAATTATTCTTCCAACCGCAGCGTAACCATATTTGAGAGGATACGCGAATTTCCCTGATAAGGATGATATGTTCTCGTCAATGACCAGTTCTTCCGGCCATTGACCCCGATAAACAAGAGACTCAGTGCCGGAACTAATAGCGGAAAACATCGTTTTTACGAGGACTTCACTGGAGCGAGGTCCAGCGACAAAACCTTCCCGTATGGACGTGCGTCCAGGCTCTTCAAAGTAAAGAGACCTGGTTTCTATTTGTGAACTAGACCCAGTCACTTTTTCTAACGAGGTTCCATGTTTGGGATAGTATCATCGGCCCTAGAAGCGAGCCGCTCCAACAGCGGTAGGCAATTCAGCATGGTTGTCGCAGTTGCACGTTAGATTTCCCCATAATATCAAATCCTTACCCAACCATCGATGCCCGGGGTCCCGAAGGCGAAGAAACTGATTCGGGTCTGACTCCCCAAGATCACTTACGGCCCTCAATCCTCCTACCATCACAGGCGCTATGGTAAGCACCACAAAATCCGGCAACTTGTCCATCAGAAAACTTGTAATTATTCTGGCTCCACCCTCGACCATCAGACTATTTATGGACATATCGCCGAGCACCCCGAGCAACTCCGGCAGGTTGAGCAATCCTCTGTCGTCGGACTTAACTCTTACTACCAAGGCGCCCATTCCTTCCAGAGTTTTGACCTTACTCTCTTCGGCCATATTGCTTGTAACAATTATAGGATCACGGGAACTCTCAGTCAAAATATTGCAATCAAGAGGGATTCTGAGGAAACTGTCGACGACAACTGGTCTGGGATTTGAGCCATTTACCAAACGAACAGTAAGCCTGGGATTGTCCGAATACACGGTCCCAATACCAACTAAAATCGCGTCATGGGCGGCCCTCAACTGATGTGTCAAACGAAGTGACCGCTGTCCACTTAACGCTAAAGGTACTCCGGGACGGGCTGAAACGCAGCCGTCCAAACTTTGAGCGTAACTCAAAGTGACAAAAGGTCTGCCATTTCGTTTTTTGTAATCTGAGGCGAGAGCCAGCAAAGGCCTAAGGAAATCCATCTTACAATAATTCAGGCGTTACGCCTTCCTCTCTTAATCGACAAATAAAAATTCAAGACATTTTTACAAACGCGTCAAAATGACCGTGCAAATTTCCACTGAACAGCACACCACATAAATCCATAGGACTTGCTTGTAACATGAAGACTATTGCAACACAACATTTTATCAAAACCTGACCTATTC
>JACWAG010000370.1 GCA_014874425.1 Syntrophaceae bacterium
GATATTCTTTGATCTGAGGAATCCAGATCGATTTTACCGGTAAGTCCTTACCGAATCGCTCCGCCAGATGGAGAAAACACTGTGTCAATCTTTCTCTATTCTCACTGGTCCTGACGTCCGGATAAGTGAGGCAGAGTTCTATTGATTTCCAAAGAGTCAACTCTTTCCTAACTCCCTCTTCGAGGACAAGACCTGACGGAATCTCCCATCGCTGATTCTTGAACATCCTGATGCAGACTTCCCTCGAGTTGGCGTCCAGAGAACCGTAATCTCCCGAACGACAAGCACGTTTTACATCCTTCTCGATTTCTTCAGCTTCTGATTTGAGTCTGGCATCTGTAGCCACACCAACTTCCTTACCGAATACCCTGATCTTGAAATGCCACTTCTTTCCGCGTTTCTTTACTGCCATTGGCTCATCTCCTTTCGGAGATCTGCCCGAGAATCCTTAACCGATTTCTTTTCCCTACCTCCCTTCCGAGGTGAATTTACTTTACTAGGGGCAGAGCAGTCAATACGAGCGGGTACGGTCTGTCTTTCAATGTATTCTTGAATCTGGTCGGGCCTGAACCTACGCTCCTTGTCGTTGATCTCCACATAAGCAATTCGTCCTTCTCGACATAGTCGATGAAGGGTTTTCTTGGAGATACCCAATTCAGAGGCTGCTTCTTCAGGTTTTAGAAGATTCATACTTTCTGCGCCAATTCGGGAAAATAATCGTAGTTGACGATTTCCATTCAAGCCTATCTTCCTGAAACGATGGAGAAAGGGTGTAGGCAGTTGAATGAAGAACAATCTATAGGAACTTCAGTGTATCGCCGCAGCTCGGTTCCGCATCTCCTCTATGTTAAGCTGTGCGATCAGGCACCTGGCCGGCTGAGAGAACTGGCAGTTTTGTAAATACACCAACTAAGCGTTTCACTGCGATTTCACAATATTCTTCAGAGATATCTACCCCGATAAACTTTCTATTGTTTAACAGAGCCATTTTTAGGGTCGTGCCTGATCCACAAAATGGGTCAAAAATGAGGTCACCAGGATTGCTCCATGTGATTATGTGATCATTGGGTAACTGCTCAGGGAAGGTAGCCGGATGTTGATATGCGATCTTATCTCTACTGCCAAAACCATATCCGTTTTTTATTATCCAAATATTGGATCTTTGTTTATAACCGTATCTGCCATCTTCCGAACGACCAGAGCTGCCTTTACCTTCATTTTTCAAATTTCGACGTTTCAAAGAGCCATCGCAATTTCTAGTCGATAGTTGCCCCCAACTTCCCTCCCATAACTTTGGAACATCGCAAATGGGGTTGAATGTTTTAGGCTTACCCTTTGACAGAATAATCATAAAATCAAATATTTGTGTGTATCTGTTAATACTAGGGTACGACACGCCGGTTTTCTGGTAAATCATTATGTCGTGAACGTTAAACCCTATCTCTTTGAAATATAAAGATTGCTTGAATGATGTTAGGGACTTACTGCCATTAATCACACCATCATTTACCACCCACACTACAATGCCACCCGGTTTTATGACGCGATATAATGCTTCAGCGGTGGCCTCAAAGTTGAACTTGTATCCTTCATAGTTGCGGAGCTGATCGTAGGGAGGGCTTGTCACAACCAAATCGATTACCTCATCAGAGACATTTTTTCTCATGAACTCAACGCAATCCCCGCAATGGACTCCCATTTCTTTCGACGGGATCTTCTGCCATCCGGACGACTCTTCATCGGATATTCCAAGGTCTGAGAGTTTGAGATCCTTCTCTAAAAAAATGGGAGGACCGTCATCGCCAATTGAATAGGAATCGAAGTATTGATCGAGTGAGTTTGGAAATTCAGAAATTTCGTCAGGTTCGGAGTTATCTACTTCGGCCGTATCTGACGTGTTTAAAATCGGATCTTGATTAGGAAGATTCCCAGTATGTTCTTCTGACACAGGATTTTCTCCTACTGGTACAAAGGCGCTAGATATCTCCAAAGATTCTTGAGATTCTGAAGCTTGCGTTTTTTCAAAAAGTTCACTCTCAATATTACAATTTCTCATGGTGCTAACCCTCTTAATAGTTTATTATCAGCAGTCATATCAATTAGTTAGTTCCTCATGTCAGGGGTAAAATCTCTAGAGTGAGGCTTTTACCCCTAATAATGCAGGCTTTATTATTGCTGCTGCCTCAATAGAACTGAGTCTGATGGGGCGCTAACTATGGTTATTTGAGGTGTCCTGAGCAGTTCCTGCGAGCACGAACTTAAAAACTTTATTGTCAACATCCTTGGCCTCGATGGACATCCTTTGGCGAATAGAGAACTTCCTGAGAAATTCCGAAAGTTCATCTACATCCAACCGTATTTCAAGGCTGTAAAAATTTTATTTTTGGCTTTTAGTTCGGGCAACTCCGATTCGATCTTTGTGATCATAAAAAACGCGAACAGACTTCTCAGTTCAACAGCCTTTCGAAAGAATTTTGTAGCTTTTTTCGGGCTTTTCTTCACATCCAGACCTTCATAATAAATCAGCCCCGGCTCGTAACAGGCCAAGCCGTGTTTTTGATCAGCAGCCTTGCGTAACCAGGGTCGAGCCAAGGTGTATTTTTTCTGAACCCAATCTCCACGGACATGGATCATGCCGAGTTCATACTGGGCGTCAGCATTTCCTTTTTCCGCCTCCAGTCGATACAAATTTACTATTTCCGACTTATCTGCTCTGACTTGGCCATCACCGTCATACACATAAGCTAACCTATATTGGGCCAAGGGGTGACCATTGGCAGCCGCCTTTTTAAACCATCTTAGAGCCTTTGTGGGATTCTTGGGTAAACCGTAACCATGCAGATACATTTCAGCCAAAATATACTGCGCATCAACACATCCACGATAGGCCGACGGTAAATACCAATACAGCGCTGCCGCAAAATTTTGTTGATATCCAAATTCGCTAGCGTACCAAAGCATCAGCGTAAAGCTATGTCCGCCGACTATACGGGTAGTTTCTATTACGGGGCCTATTTCGACTGAAGTCGAATCCTTCCCAAATGGTTGGCCATAATAAAAGCAGTTGCCATGATGAAACAAACATTTGGGATCTTCTTCTATTACACGTGCTAAAGGGTGATTCTGGAGAGGCTTAGAAAGAATACGGCGACTTTCTACTACGTTTTCTTCGTCTTCAATATTCAATTTAAGCTGTTGCATCATCTTGTCCTTCCTGGATTCAAATCCATGATCATTAAAAAATTTTCAAACATTCGACCTTTGTATATAGCCATGCTCGGCCCCCACAGGCGCTGCACATTCGTTGCCGATAGCGCTAGTTCACAGCATTAGTGTTGCTATTTGCATTTCCATGAGAAACGTAGCCTCATGGCCCCCGATTAAGTTTTTGGCTATTTGGAAGGAGCTGTTTGGGAAAGCTTGAAGGCCATCATAAAAACAATTTGCTTGTTTTACAGTAAATGACGGCCTATATTTGGATTACACAGCTTCCTTCCAAGAAGTTGTTAATGCCTTACGAAAACCGCTGTACGCCGCCAAAGCATGAGCGGTTTTCGCGTTTTTGTGACCATTCAATTTGAACTATCCCATATTCCTATCCGCCTTTCATCTCTGGTCAGTCGTTTAGCGACCGGAGATTTCTATTTTCAATGTTGTCATGATATCGTCAGCGCCTCTATCGATTATAAAGAAATGCTAGTTGGGCCTTCGCCAGCGCAAATGTTGGGTTCAAGTTTACCCCAGGACACTGCAGAATCTTTGCGACTTCACTTAATATCAAGAGACCTCTGATGTGCATCAATTGCCACTCCTTGTTGTCGATTGCACCGTTCGGTTCATTATTTCGAGTGTATTAATGTCAAGAGCGCCTAAACCCATTAAGAAAAAATTTGGGTATTCGTAACCATTAATTCTTTCCTGGCTATCTCCAGGAATTACAAATGTTCCGGTCAAGAGTGTTTCTAATATTTCATTGTCAAGGCCCAGTATTTCGACAAAAGCTCTCACATACATTTCACCCTCTGCCGCCCACTGTTCAAGCCATGTGAGTTGGTGCGATTTTTCATACGATATCCCCAACTTTTCGGATCTGTTTTGAATGTGGACAGGAAGATGGTGGGCCATGGACCTTTCTAGGAGACCTGCAAATTCTGCCTGCCATTTTTCGGATGCATTGTTGACTATGTCGGGAAAGTTCCTGATTTCTTCTAATGTCATTTTTTTTCACCTCTCTTTCTTTTGTTCATTTAATATTGTCGAGAATGTCTCAACATTTTCCTCGTCAATTAGTTGAAATATCGATTCCAGTCATCATCAACCTTTCACTCGAAAAGATTCAGCTTCTATTTAACCGTATCTCCGACGCTGAACGTGCCTGCCAAGCTAAATGGGTGGCGTCTTTTTCTGAGAAACCACCCTCAGTAATTCTTATTAATCCGGCCTACCGACGTATTTCTCAGCCTTAGCCATGAACTCGCAGTAATCGTTGAAATTCTTAAAGTCTGCGCCGCCGTCCGAATAGTCTGGCATCAACACTATGTTCCCGCACTTGGAACACCTAATGATAAATACCCACTTTGATTCCGGTTCTGTTGTTGGCTGAACAACGATTTTTTCAGTAGTTTCGTCGCAAGAGACAAACCACTGTTTTGTCGGAAGAGTCTTAAATATACATATTTCTTTGGTATTATCGCATTTGGGACAGCTTAGAGCAGGGAATTCCCCTTCCGTTCTTGCTAATTCGCGATACATGATTCAATCCTCCTTAGAAATAACTTTTTGATACTCTTGCCTATTTTTGGACTATTGCAGCTTCATTCCAGGAAGCTGGTAGATTTTTGCGAAAACCGCTGTACGCTGCTAAAGCAAGAGCGGTTTTCGCGGTTTTGGTTACTATTTCAGCACCTGTTTTCTAGTTGTTGCTCTTCTAACGGAGGTCATCTAGAGCCTTTTGAGCTTGAGCTAGGCCCTGTGCGGCAGCTAACCCAAACCATTTAGCAGCTTCTATTTTGTCGACGGGAACTGCATGACCGTTTGCGTGAATCACTCCAAGACAATACTGAGCGAGAGCGAAATTTTGGTTCGCGGAAAGTTGATAAAACTTGAGAGCCTCCGCATCGTCCGCGGTAACTCCCATGCCGTGGGTAAACATTGTCGCCAGAGCGAATTGAGCTTCCGCTAGTCCCTGATTTTCGGCAAGACGATAGAACTTGACAGCCTCTTCAC
>JACWAG010000046.1 GCA_014874425.1 Syntrophaceae bacterium
CTAAGCGGCTCTTTATGGGTGCCTTATAATCTTTCTTCGTTGGGAGAAGTCTAATTTTCATTTCATTGGCCAAGAGCTTCGCCAAGCTCCCGCAAAGGCCAACCAGCGCCCTCGCCATGACTACAGAAATCGAAATTCCTCTTAGTCCCTGACGCTGTAGTCTTCCTTCAATTGTTAAGACTTCGCTGGTTAGGACGAGCTTTGCGAATCTGCTCTGAGCTTTGGAGAAAACCACAACGTCAAACAGCCCCATTTCATCTTCCAGAGTCAGGAACATTACCCTTTTTCCGGATTTGGTCGGGGGCGTGTGAACTATTATCACCATACCGGAAACCCTTACAATTGAGCCGCTAGGGAGTCGACGCAAGTCTCTGGACATCACTACCTTCTGTTTTCTCAAAACATTCCTGAGGGAAGTCAGGGGATGCGCCAAGAAATTGGAGGCGGACATACGGAGCCATTGGATTATTGATAATTGAAAATCTGTTCTACCCATCCCTGCATTTCAAAATATAGTCTGCGATGGAGAATGAATGAAGCCGAAGGCGATGTGAAATAATCGACAAAATGGATCTTGTCAATTCCGAAAGGCTGTGGCAGATTCCTTTTGGTAAACAAATAAGGACATCTTGTTATGCAAATAGATGAACAGATCAAGGAAAAGCGAGAAGAAATTCTAAGGATTGCGGCAAGCCACTGGGCAAGGAATGTGCGGATTTTTGGGTCTGTCGCTAGCGGCGACGCCGATGAATCAAGTGACATTGACTTCCTGGTTGATATGGAACCCAACCGAAATCTGCTTGACCTAGGGGCTCTACTAACCGACTTACGGGAGCTTATGGGCCGGAGAGTGGACGTAGTTAGTGAGAAAGGACTCTACTGGCTGTTACGCAGACGAATCCTGAAAGAGGCTAAACCGCTATGAAGAAGGACCCTCGAGTATACTTGGCCCAGATTCTTGAGAGGATTGACCGTATTCTCAGGTATACCGATGAGGGGAAAGATGTCTTTTAAAGGGATCTCGTTGTCCAGGACGCCGTCATTCGAAATTCTGAAGTGATTGGTGAAGCGGCGAAACGAATCCCGGCCGAGTACCGTGAAGCAACCCCCACGATTCCATGGAAAGGACTGACCAGTTTAAGGGATGTGCTGATTCATCAATATGAGGGTGTAAGCCTTGATGAAGTATGGGGAATAGTGGAAAATGAACTTCCAGATATACGAAAGAGCATCGTGTATATCCTACCTTCTCTTGACCAGTTGGAGCATGAACTTTCTGAATAAGACTATTATTTAAGAAATTGGCAATATATGCGCCCCAAAAACAGAGAAAATATGAGCTAGACTCACTAAATTCGAAGGGATGATTCCTTTGATCTTGAATTTGCCCCTAAGAAGGCCCGATCGATGGTAAACAACTCACCTTTCTAGCCAAGGCCTTTATGCGAATCCTCCCCGCCTCCTGAAATTCCGGTTTCACTTCCAGAGTCAGCGTCCCATCATAACCTGCGCTCATTAACCAAGTCATTATTGCTTTAAAATCAACCGTGCCAGCACCCATCGGCAGATGTAAATCGTCAGCCTGTGACTGTCCGCCGAGGTTGTCATGCAAATGGACGTGACGGATCAGCCTCCCAAATTTCTCAATGATCGCAATTGACTTATTTTCTGAGCCTCCAAGATTCGCATGCCCAACATCCAATGTTAAACCAAGATTCGGAACCTCGTCCATTACAGGCTCGAGGTCTTCAGCGGTCTCGGAAAGATTCTCCAGGTTGATGGCGACTGAGTTTTTACGGCCATATTCGACAATTTCTTTGAGAGCTCTTATCTTCTCGGCCAAGACTCGGCTGCTGACAATTCTCCTATCCACAAAGAGATGGATATTCAATGACCGGATAGACATCCGGTTCAGGGTGTCAACGGTGGCCATGAGTGCCGGAACATACCGATTCCAAAGAGCGCTGGCGTCATTGGGATCGCCTTCGAGTGGTCCATGAGCCATCAGAAAGAACTTACCTAGACCACCATTAATGACTCCGGATTCCCACCACATTTGCCTCGCACCAGCATTGGCGATGGCTATTTCTCCGAAATCGAATCCGGTCCGCCTCAGTCTGGCAATGTCATCAAGAGATCTTACGGGAGCGCCGTAGAACATTGTATGTCAGCCAATTTCAGTAAACGTCATTGACGTTTTTACTAAATTATTGGGTTTGCTAATTCAAGCGCAGTGGAATAGCGGTCAGGCACCGCTCTTGGTTGGGTCTTGTGTTTATGGGCTCGTCCCTTCCCGGTACCAGGATGAGCCGCGTGTTTTCCTGCAAGGCTTAGAAACTCATCCGGCACGACACTGACTCGCTCAGGCGGCGGAATGGGGCGCAACTGGGCCACTTCCAATTTGCACCCCTCCAATATGCTCCTTCCCGTAACTTGCCTGACGATCTCCCGAGCCAACACTTCAGCAAGAAGCGATGGGACGGCATTGCCGATCTGTCGTTGTATCTCGACACGTGGGCCTGTTATCTGGAATGAATCGGGAAGTGTCTGGATTGCTGCCATCTCTTTCCAGGAGAGTTTCCGATTAGCCCAATGAAATGGACCCACACCCGATCCAGGCTGGGCTTGGATCGTCCAACTAGGTCTGTTCTTTGCCAGTTTGAGCAGGAAGCACCAATACCGAGTTCTCCAACCGAATAACGGTACCCCGCCTTTTCTATCGGTGTGCCAAAGGTAGTTCTCTCCTTCTGGGATCGAAGGGAGCAAATTGGCCCACTTACCTCCCACATCAAGCTTTTCTTTCGGATCTGGAGCTATATGACGAATAGCATCCCACGCAGTCAGATAGGGTTTCTTGCTTGTATCGAAAAGCGTCCGATTGCCAGTGTCTCCATCAGTGTGAGTTGATTCAGGGAACCTAAACTCCTTTCCATCTCTAAGCGCAACGAGAAAGAATCGCACGCGAAGTTGAGGTACGCCGAAATTGGCTGCGTTTAACACGCGCCACACGGGGCGGTAGTCCGTGCCAATGGTCCGGTTGATTTCACAAATGCGGTTAAGAATGAACTGGAAGCCTTCCTCTTTACCGGAGTAACTGATTCCATGAACATTCTCCAGGAGAAAGGCTCTTGGCCGTAGTTCCTCGACAACTCTGAAATACTCACGAAGCGTGTTGGAGCGCGGATCTTCCAACCGAAGTGTGTCGCCTTTGGACCAATAGGCAGACTTGGAGAACGGCTGACAGGGCGGCCCGCCAATGAGGAGATCGACTCCGTTAAGAGAACTCCCAACGAATTTTCTGATGTCACTCTCAGCTAAGTCCTCAATTGGCGCTTCGATGACATCATATCGGGTATTTAGCCTGAGCGTGTTGCACGAGTGCCTGTCAAAGTCATTCCTTAGAACAACTTCACAACCAGCAGCCTCGAAACCGTAGTCCATACCACCACACCCAGAAAATAGGCTAACTGTAATCATCAGATCTCCGGATCAAATACAAGTTCAGTCCGCTTTCGGTTTACGGCTTCAATGATGTTCTCGATGCCGTTTGCCTGTACCCGAGACTGTATTTCATCCCATCCCTTGGTTTCGGCGCTAACTGATATGTGGACATTCACTTCTGCGCTAGCGCCAGTGCCCCAAGCCCTTAAACCAATGCCAGGGGTTCGTTTTGGAAACTTCTGAAGAATTCTAACAGCTTTGCGAGCCGAAATAACCCTGAAGATCGGAAGTGCGACATGCTCTGAAAATTGAGCCCAATGCTTGTTGACCATTGAGTAAATGAACTTGTCCTCGGCATCGCGAATCAATGTGCCAGAGTACTCGTTCAATAATCGCCAAACCTCAGCCTCGTCCTTGTTGAACTGCGTGAGCAGATTGCTTTCGATCCTCCTAATAAGAGCATAATCGACAGAAATGGCGTAAAGAAGATTAGGTTCTTTCTCCACGGCATCATGTGCCTTATATGCTGGAATCGGAATGCAATCATCTGGATCAAGTCCTACAAGCTGTCCTGCATTTTCAAACCTCGTTCCCGCGTTCTTCACGTTGACTGGTAGTTCCAGTTCATTTTCAAGAATCGTGAAATCAACCAGCGTGTGCCCACTGAAACGCTCGTCTCTGTAATCAATGGTGGGACGGATTTCACGCAGC
>JACWAG010000047.1 GCA_014874425.1 Syntrophaceae bacterium
CAACAACCGTGTCGTTTATTCCAAGATTAAGAATGGTATCCATCATGCCCGGCATCGATGCGCGCGCGCCCGATCTGACTGAGACGAGAAGCGGGTTAACCTTGTCGCCAAATTTCATTCCGGTGGAAGATTCAATACGCTTCAAAGCCTTGAGGACCTCCTCCTTCAATGATTTCGGATAAGTTTTTTTATTTGCATAATAGTATTCTATTGGGTATACTCATTTAATGGAAAAGGAGATGGAATGACAATCGGAGAGAAGGTAAAGAAACTGCGAACATTAAGAGGGTTGAGTACAGTTGAACTGGCAAAGATGTCAGGCGTGCACCAGACGACCATCTCCGCGATAGAAAACGGGAGGCACAGTTCACCGGGTTTGGATACCATAGAACATCTTGCCAAAGCCTTGCGCATATCTCCACTCTACTTTTTTGACGATAGAGTTCAGACACCCTTTGATCTTATCGAAGATCTGCCTTCAGAAATTTCCGAGTTCCTGCTTAGAGAGGAGTCTCTCCCTTATTTGTCGCTTAGCAAGAAAGCATACGACAACGGTATTTCAAGCAAAACGATAGAACAACTGCTAAAAGTGTTACAAGAGAATCACAACGAGAAAGGGTTGAAGGTCAACGCGGGCCAAACCCGTGGGGAGAAAACCCGCTCCCGGGCACAGGGCAAGGGGAATTCGAAATAGCACTCAGGTGAAGCGTCCATGATAGAGATAAAGCTTCGCGACTTTTCAGGTGAGATTGAATGGGTTGAATTGGGGCGTTCTCTGAATATAGACAAAACATACCGTGCGCTCCAGGATCTGATTAATTTATCGCTGCGAGAGATCGGAGCCTTGGCAAGCGTTACCCACAATAAGCCCATTAACGAAAGGGAACAGATCCCTCTATTAAAATCTCTACTGGAAGATCTGAAGCTTAGATACGAGCAGTTGTACATTTCTAATGCCTGTGGCGACTATTTCAATGCCGACGGACAGAAGGAAAATATTCTGGACCGCTCATACTTCCACGAGGTGATGAGAGGTGAGACTATAGTGAGTGAGCCGATTATCAACAAGTCCACGAAAAGGTCTTGTATAGCAGTTGCCACACCCATCTGGAACGACGAAAGAATAATTGGCCTTTTTGGAGCCACTATCCCCATCGACTCCATGTTTTCCGGGCTAAGGGTCTTGCCCATTGTAGTCAACGGGAGAATTTTACGGTCAAGAAAAAGACTCGGAAAAAGGCACGGAGCAGGCGCAACGAACTTGTTGATGAACGTTATATAACTATGGTTTTGCCATTTCTGAATCAATGGCTTGAAATTACGGCCGAATATATTGAAAACAATCGGCATTTCTGCCATAGACAGTTTTTCGAAAAACTCGTGGGAGGAACGCCGATGACTAAAAGGAATTTGCCACAGCCTTTCGGAATTTACAAGATCCGTTTTGTTAACTGTTTTACAGCACCCAGTCTGCGACACTTTGCAGTATTGATCACTGGATGGGTCCTCACTGTAGGCACACACACTATCAGTCAGGTCATTCTTGCAATTGGAGCGCATGAATCGGAACACTTCGCAAACATCTATAAGTTTCTTGGGAAAGCCAAGCGGGATGCCGACAAGGTTGCTTTCGTGATTTTCAAGATCATAATGGAGAGCCTGTTGCCGGATTGCAGCATGACGGGAATGCTCCCAAGACCGGTAAGCTAATAAGTTACGGGGTTTGTTTCGTCATCATTGGGGTTGCTGTTCGTTTACCGGGGCTATCAAACAGAGCGTTTTGTCTGCCTGTGCAGACCGCTTGTGGTGGCCAGCGAAGGCCAAGAGCAGGCCGAAAGGGGGCTTTGGAACTGGGTCGAGGTATACGGACACGAGACAATAGTCTTGTTTTATAGATTCAACGCAATCTGGTATAAGGCAGCAGGGAATGCGCCATTATCGATAGTGTTGGTAAGAGATCCCGCAGGGAACTACCCTGACACGGCTTTCTTTGATACCGATATGGGAGCTTCGGATATAGTCACGATTCGAAGATATACTCGTCGATGGGGCACTGAGATAACCAACCGAGAGACAAAAGGTCTGCTGGGAAGCGCCGATCCCCAATGCCGCATTGGAAAATCCGTTACCCGTACACCACAGATGGCATATTGGAGCTATTCTCTCCTGGTGGTCTGGTTTGTGAGCCAGTTCCGAATGGGAAAGGATCTCTTGGTCCCAAGGGCGCCTTGGTATTTAAGAAAGAAAAACATCACTTTCTCGGATATGTTGGCTGCCGCAAGAAGGAGCCATTTGACCCCAAGAGTTTCGCGCGATCACAGGAAACAGCAGAACTTTACGAAAACCATTCCCGCTCGCTACACTGGTGAGCAGGGGTTTCCGAAGATGGCAAAACTATAGGAAAGTGTTTTTCGGAGATTTTTGGCTAGCGTACCTTATGATGATTGTCAATGGCTTATAGTTACAGGAGTTCCTCCAAAATTCAGTCTCGGCCAAGATCGACTTGGCGTCGTCAGTCATAATGTAATGGTTAAAATTGGGGAGACCGAAGATTTGTTGAGTCGGATTCAGAGAGTGAAGAGCTGGTATTTGGAAATTGGGCCTATGACCAATATGTGCAGCGGCCAAGACCAACGTTGCCAAATTTTGCATCTGTTCATCATAGGTTAACACACTCTGATGTCAGTTCACGTGCTCGTTCTTCATGGGGTTACATTTGGACAAAACTTGACACTTGAATATATTAGGAGTTTGTTTGATGGTCCAGGGGATTCGAAAGATTAGTAGAGCGCCTTCCGCGTATTCTTATCCGTTACTTATAAAGCAACTGCTTCTAACACCAATCCTGTATGCGCCAGATCAGG
>JACWAG010000371.1 GCA_014874425.1 Syntrophaceae bacterium
GATATTCCACAATCTCAACAAAACCAGATTCCGCAGCTTTCATTAGAGCTGTTTTTCCGCTGATTTTACTTCGAACATCAAGGTTTGAGCCGTGGTCTACCAACATTCCCGTAATTTCCATGTTTCCAAGCTCCGCGGCCCTAATAAGCGCAGTCTTTCCACTTCCCCCTCCAACCAGATTTGCATCCGCTCCGCTGGCTAAAAGAAACTCTACCACTTCAAGCCGGTTTTTTTTGGCAGCGAACATGAGACCAGTACGTCCACCTTTATGACGCCTAAGGTTGACGTCTATGCCTCCTTGGATCAACTTTTTGACCCGCTCCAGGTCTCCTGAGCGACAAGCATTGATGAAATTGTCGGGATTTTTACGTCGTTGTTTAAGTTTCTTCCACCAATTGTAAACGTTAAATAACCCTCGTACCAGATGAGAGTTTTTTCGTAACTGACGGAGATCACTTTCCGTCTTCAGTTTGCGGAACCCGCGAAAAAGCCTCTTGATTTTTAACCATACATAGAGGCAACCAACCAATATAGCAAAGGCCAAACCGAGATAAATGAAAAGGTCTTGTTCCATGGGTCCTAAATCATCAAATCAAATTCACTGAGACGACTCAACGGAACCCCCCTCTTGCGGGTTGAGGGGAGCTTCGCCGAAATGGTTTCGGAGCAGGTGGGGAACCACAGCGCTTTTTAAGTTCCAAATCGACCGCAGTCAGGGAATCTTCCGTTATACGCAATTCCACTTTTTCATCGGCTGATAATTCAGATAGTACGCTCTGTTGACGCCTTGCTAGTGAATGATATTTTCGTAAAAGTTGAATATATTTTTTCCTCAAATCGCCACAACTCAAGTCTGCGAACTTCGTATCCTGAGATTTAACGGAACTTATGGCTGGACCTTCGTGCCCCCTAGTCGCAGGGCAGTTTAGCAACTCGGCCTCCCCTACCCTGATTTGCTTGAGCGTTTCATCTATTTGACCGTTCAGGACAGTGATAAGTTGAAAGTCTCTGTCCCTGTGTGCATTTTGAAGCGCAGTGGCGTATTCTTTTAGTTTTAAAGAGTTTTGTTCGAGGTTTTTGGCAATTTCAGCGCACCGATCTTCGGCTGCGGAGTATGGGGCAACGACGATAAGCCACAATAACGTTAACCAAATACAAATAAACGGACGCGCCGGATGACGGGCTAACAGATTATCAATTGATTGCGCCGACTTCATGCTGGGTGACCAGGATTTCATTTATTTTTCACCACTGAAACCAGCCATGGCCCTATTTTTTCTGCAAATGACCGTCTTACCCAAAAAATGTATACTGATTACTCGGCTTTGTCTAAGGAAATCGTTCAATTTAGTGATAACTGAACATTCAGGTGACCAAAAGACTCGAAGATGAAATTAATGATTGGCCTTTCATTTTCAGGTAAGTATAGAGGAAAGACGTCAACCGCGTGCGTATGGAGAGACCCACTGACCTGGAATCAGTTGTTCCAAAATGGTTCCAGTTGGATAACCGAAATCGACCAGAGGGGGGATCGATGAATCTGATGTTTCAGAATACGGGGCCTGTCCGACAATATCGAAACAAACTCTAATTGTCGTTGACCATTAAGTAAAACTGTAGCCGAACAAGAACTCACTCGGTTGACGGTTCCAGAATAGTGTCCAATTGCTCTTTAAGTAAAGGTAGGTTGACCGTAACAGTCTGCCACAAAATGTCTAGATTTATGTCAAAGTAGGCGTGAATCAATTTGTTACGCATTCCGATTATGAGCGCCCAGGGGATCTCAGGATGGAGGAGCTTAAAATCTTCCGATAGCTTAGATGCTGCTTCACCAACAACTTCTATCTCACGCATAAGAGCCACAGTAAGCATCCGGTCTTTGTTCAGGTCGCCTCGGTTCTTAGCCTGGGCAAAACTAATGGCCTCATCCGCCGCTTCAATCATGTGTTTTACTCTGACGAGGTCATGAGATTTCATATTGCGACACTGCTTTATCAATGATCTCGGCCCTGAAATATCTACTAAGGTCCTCGGCTGTCCGGAGATCTATTTTCCTTCCGCCAAATATTTGTGAAAGCTCCTGTTCCATTCCAACAAGTTCGAGAAGACCGGGAATGTAATCCGGGTCGAATTGAACGAGCAAATCAATGTCGCTGTCATCGGCAAACTCCTTGGTTAGGGCAGAGCCGAACAATGACAGCTTCAGAATATGATTGCGCTTACAAAATTCGGCAAGCTCATCCTTCAATGAAGCCAATTTAAGGTTGATGGTATAAGGCATCAATGTCACCTGTTTGATTGGTTAATCAACCCTCCTTTAGGATAACTTATATTTCTTAACTAATCGACGTTTTTCTGTCAATTCATGGTCGCGGTAGGAACGCCGGTTACCCGGCGCCCCCCGCACAGGTAGGGTCAAGGAATGGCGCCACAGCATAGGCCAGGTTTCCATCCCCTGCCACGTCAAACGCAGCATGCGGATTTCCCGCACTGCGCTTTCCC
>JACWAG010000372.1 GCA_014874425.1 Syntrophaceae bacterium
CCGTTTGCCCAGTGGGAGCAATTACCGTGGATGCGATCGACGGAGCTATGTCGCGATTCGTCAATTTCCAACCTGATAAGAATTGGCTTAGATACGGAGATTACGACACTGCGCAACTTGTAAGACTAATGGCATCCAGACGCTCCTGTCGCAACTTCCTGTCTAGACCTGTCGATCGGTCGATCCTGGAAGATCTGGTGAAAATCGGATGTACAGCGCCTTCAGGCACGAATTGCCAATTGTGGACTTTTACGATATTGCCGACTCGAGAAGCAGTCATGGCGCTTGGCACGGGACTGCGAAGCTTCTACGCGAAATTGAACGCTATGGCACGGAACCGTTTGCTTCGATTATTCATGAAGTTGATTGGAAAGCCTGAGCTGGACACTTACTACCGCGAATATTACGAGAGTGTAAGAGAAGGGCTGGAGGAATTCGATCGCACTGGCGTTGACCGGATGTTTTACGGCGCTCCCTCAGTTATTGTGGTTGGATGTAAGACGCAGGCTACTTTGCCGAAAGAAGACGCTTTGCTGGCCTCTCAGAACATACTTTTGGCGGCTCATAGCATGGGACTGGGAAGCTGCCTGATCGGAATGGCCGTAGAACCCATGAAAAGGGACCCAAATCTCCAGAATGTGATTGGCGTCCCGCATGACGAGAAGGTGTTCTCGGTGATAGCCTTGGGTTATCCAGATGAAAAATACCAACGGCAGGCCGGGAGAAAAAAGGCTGTTGTGAGGTCTTTTGAACCGTAGTCCATGACTCGCGATTGTCTGGGGCATTTTTAGGGATGTCGATAGCAGCCAATATCGTATCGCTGCATATGATGTTAAGGTATTCAAGAAGCTTGATGGAAGTGAGGATGTATGTATGATTGATTTGGCCCTAATAGGTAAGAAATACGGCCCGGTTCCATTTAATTACACATGGAAAGATGTTGTGCTATATGCGCTTAGTATCGGGGCGCAAACAGACGAACTCCAATTTATTTACGAGAATGCCGAAGGCGGACTAAAGGTCTTTCCGAGCTTTGCCACCGTCATGGGTGCTGACGTGTTTGCTGAACTCTTCAAGGATGTCAATGTCGACTTTTCCAGATTTATTCATGGAGAAGAATCGGTAAAACTTCATCGTGCTATTCCACCTGAAGGAAAAGTCTCCGTTGAAGGAGAAATCACGAATATTTACGACAAAGTCAAAGGAGCGCTGATTGTCTGGAGGCTGAAGGTCATGACTGGAACGGATGAGCTTTTGGCCGAAGCCGAGCACGGGGTTTACTATGTTGGAGCAGGAGGCTTCGGCGGGGATTCAGGACCCAAAGCCGAAGCGCTTGAACCTCCCGATGGAGTTAAACCGAATTTTGCGACCTCATATCATATCCCGGAAAACCAAGCGGCGATCTATCGGCTTAACGGTGACTTCAACCCTCTGCATCTGGACCCAAATTTTGCCAAGATGGGAGGTTTTTCCAAACCCATCCTGCATGGCCTATGCACCTACGGCTACGCGACCCGAGCCATTCTCCGCAGCGCCTGTGATGGACATGCTGCACGATTTAAGGAGTTCAAGGCCCGTTTCTCAGGAGTGGTCTATCCCGGTGACACTCTTGTTACAGAGGGATGGGAAGATAAGAGCGCCGGTTACCTTATCCGTTCCCGCACCGACCGCGGGGTAGTGCTCAGCCACGCCTATGCTAGAGTTGAAAGGCCGCAGCCACACACGGAAGACAGGCGCTCACCGGTCAAAAATTGACCCTGCAGCAAGAAATGTTATTCCCAAAACAAAAGAAAATTGGATTTTGCCCGGACACCTCATAAACAGTCCAGAGTTCCTGTCAGTATCCTCATGCTTTTTTTCTGCGCACACAAACTCAAACCGATCAATCCCGTGGCCCACTCCGGCGCCAAAGACTCTCGACTGTCAATGAGAGACCTCCGCTCGTTGCGGTCAGTCTATCGAAGAGAATTCCCTTTTGGGCCGCTCCCCCGGTCCAACATTCATGAGCCCATGGCTGTGCCGTGGGTTGGCGTTTGCATTCGGTTTTTGTCTTATTCATGATGGGCACAGGCCTACGTGCCTGTGATTTGCACAACCCTCCAATTTCTGTCTGTCCTGATTTTGGTATTGGCGTCGGCCGGCCCCATCTTTTTAAGCTTGACACCGCCATGTAACAATTAGTAAGATAATTTTATTGTTTAATTTTGTATAGCAACTCATAATGATCACCGAACAGGACTATTATAAATGTTATTGAGGGTTGGAGGCAGTTGGTTGTGTATCCAAATACACCCCCTGTCCTGAATTGGTATTAGATTGCTGGTGAGCGGAAATTAGTCAAAGGTTTTAAATCAATCCAATTTCAACAATACATTGTTATTTCAATTGCTTATGACTAAGCAACGGGCGCGAAGCTCGAATAGCGCAGTTGAACCACGGCTGGCTGTTCCCGATCGGTGGCGCCGGGCCTCCCTGCCCGTAGTGTTGACCACCAACCAGAACATCGCTATAATTCCTACCACAGGAGTTACGTTATGCCTATGTTAGCAAAACAATCATCGATGAATAGTAGTAGGGGTAAGAATTTGATCGAACATCATTTCGACGATCCAATCTTGCAGGCTGAATTTGAAGCTCTGACAAATAACGAAGATCGTTTGGATTATATTTCAGGTATTGAAGCAATCGCCTCTCTCGAGCACGAGACCACATTGTCGCATGAGGAACTGTTGAATGCGTTGAACATGAAATAGCGTGCCTCAATACGTACTGAGATATCGTCAACAAGCCCTGAAACAAATTTCCAGGCTTCCTCAAGACCAACTAGCCCCCATTGTTAGAAGAATAGAAGTCCTACAAACCGAACCATACCCCAAAGGTTGCAGGAAGTTATCCCGGGGAAAAGGGATGTTTCGTGTACGAAGCGGTAATTACCGAATCTTATATAGGGTTGACTCTGAAGAGATGACGATCACCATATTGCTCGTTTCTGACAGGAAAGACGCCTATCGGAACATTTGATCCCTCTTGAGAGAACATCGCCTCAGCCCTGAAGGGGCGTCTCAATCCAGCCTAGGCTGAAGGCCTGGGTCGACCAAAGGTCGAAATGACATTATACGGGTTTCGGTGGTCACAGCCCTCCGTGCCTGTGAATTACACAACAACCCAGGGCGCACACATGGGAGCGCCTCTACGGTAGAGTTAGACCCGCGGGTCTAACCTGATTTCGGTATCTTGTTTTACAGTGGCGACGTGCGTCCCTGCCCGTACATTTGCATTGTGTCATCATGTCATCTCGAGCAAATTGCGGGCAAACAATGTCATTTCGACGACCAACGGGAGGAGAAATCTTCCCAGGCCGCTGTTTACCTGCATGGTCGACAATGCGTATCCCCCAACAAAATAGATTTCTCTCTTCGTTCGAGATCATAAATAGGATTCTCGACCTGTGAACTGCAATCATATCTGGTTTAGCGGTCACGCTGTAAAGAGAATGTTCGACAGAGGTATTAGACACGATGAGGTTACCGAAGTTATTCGTCTCGGAGAAGTAATTGCTGATTACCCGGATGATGAGCCCTTCCCAAGTTGCCTTATGCTAGGTTTTGTCCATGGACGCCCCTTGCATGTAGTGGTGGCCGTAGAAACAAAATCCAGTTCATGTTATATTATTACAGCTTACGATCCTGATCCCAACCTTTGGGAAGAAGACTTTAGGGCAAGGAGGACCTCATGAGCCACCTAGAATGTCAATTGTGTAAACATGGGTCAACAAGCTCCGGAATGGTAACTGTGACCCTGCAAAGAGGAGCTACTACGGTAATCATCAAGGGCGTGCCTGCTGAGATTTGTGAAAATTGTGGGGAATACTATCTGGATGAAAATACTACTAAGCAAGTCCTTTCTATGGCGCAGGAAGCCGTAAAGAACCGTGCGGAAGTCGAAATTCTGAGTTTTGCGGCATAGCCCGTTACAAGAGACTACGCCGTGGGTAGGCTGCTGTCATCTCGACAGAGCCTTGCGACGAGATCTTCCCAACCTGCTATTTACC
>JACWAG010000373.1 GCA_014874425.1 Syntrophaceae bacterium
AAATTCCCTTCAATCTGGGTAATGCTTATCTTCTCGTTGGTGGAATACATGAGGAAATAGATCGGATCCAACATTCCCAGCTTCAGGGGAAGCTGTTCATGTTTTTTGATCGTGTTATGGTCAAATTTTTCTGCGCCCTTACCAATCTTCCGGGCTGCGTAATAAACTCCATCCGCAAGAATGTCTCCGATTCCTTCGCGCCGGGCTACCCGATCAAGTAACCAGAAAAATCTTCCTTCCTTATCAGGTGGACACCCTTCAAATTCCTTGTCAGTCAGAATTCCAGCTTCATAGAGTTCAACGGCGAACGCCAGGATCTGCGGAGTGGAAAATGAGTCCACCCCATATTCAGTGGCGCGTTCAAGGATTTTAAAGTTGAAGCGAAGATCGTCCACATAGGCTGCCATGGAATATGTGAGTTTTCCAAAGCATTTCATCATGTATTTCCTGCCGCCTGCCACCTCGGATGACACTAGGGCTCCGCACTGTTGTGGACAGTTGAAACAGCTTATCAAGCGTTGGATGGCGGCTAATTGAGTTGTAGTCCAATTTTCTTCATTTGGCTTGCTCCAGAAGTCTCTTCTTCTGGTACGAGCGTTTCCCCACATGAAGTTTTCAGTATGCCACTTCTCGTCCGTGTGTTTCATTTCCTGCGGAGACCCAATTCCAGACAAAATAGTCATTACGTCAGGAATGGGGTTTGTGTTTCGGAAGTTTATATATTCCGTCACTTTCGCCATGTGTTCCATGAATTCTTCGCCTCGGGCGAGATAAATGTCTTTGGTTCCACGAACAGCAACGGCCTTTATGTTCTTGTCACCCATCACTGCTCCGCCGCCAAGTCTGCTGGCGCTGGACCTGGCTTGTTCGATGGAAGCCGTAAAGACCCTGTTTTCTCCCGCCAACCCGATGGCGGCAACCTGGGCTCGGGGTTCTCCCAACTCCTCTCTTATGAGATCTTGGGTTTCAAGAGCGCCCTTTCCCTTCAAATGAGATGCGTCACGGATTTCGACCTTGTCATTGTGAATCCATATATAGACCAACTTGGGGGACTTGTTTCGGAAGACCACTTTGTCATAACCGGCATATTTCAATTCCGCGCCAAAAAATCCCCCCATCATTGGGTACGCCAGAAAACCTGACTGGGGAGAAACGAAAGTAACAAGGGTACGGTTAGCGCTATAAGCCGGGGTGCCATTGAGAAGACCGGAGCTTATTATCAGCAAATTCTCAGGATCAAACGCTTTAGTCTCAGGGGGAACCCTATCCCAGTGCATCTTGACGCTGGTACCCAAACCCCCGAGATGAAGTTCCGTCAATCTTGGGTCGGTCGCCACTTTCTCAACGCTTCCTCGGGCCAGATCTATTTCCAAATTAAATCCTGTCTCTGCGTACCTCATGTTGCTTTTACCTCTTCGGTCAACTTGCGAAGCGCTTGACCACCTTCTGCATCCAATGAAGGTTCACTGCTTCGGTTTATAAATCCAAGCGTTCTTAGTGTTCTGCCTTGTACCCTATTGAGTCATACCTGACATTACCCTAGTACTAATATAACTTATATTAAAACGATGTCAAGACTTTCTGTGTTTCGTCAGAAAAAGTTATAAACTTATTCCAGTGGCTTTAGTCCATATCCTGTGTTTCAAAGACTCCGACAATTTATTTGTCCAATGGATACTCCCCTTTACAGGAAGATCCACACAGAAAGCTTCTGCGAGTCAGCGACTTGGTTGTCCAGATCTACGCCGTTTCAAGACGCTCTTAGCTCAACCTTTAGGAAGACTAATCGATTTAGGGCGGAAACAAGCTGTGAATAATTGTATAAGTTTCCTTCGGTTTTCGCGATTTTCTTGTGGAACAGCATACCCCACGAAACCACGATTAATAACTTTCGTAACAAACTGGATTGACTTGGCCTTTTTGCGAAATCCCTAGGCGAGATCAATAAACAGCTTCAATCAAAATGATTATTGGTTCGAACTGGCCCCACAGTAGATTGGCTCCTGACAACATTATCACCCCCCAAAAGAAATTGTGCTCATGACGCGTCTGAGTTTCATAGTTCACGACAAGGCGAAAAGGCCAGAGTTATTCCTGTGCTCTGTAAGAGAAATGGCGCTGTTAACGCGATGTGTTCAACATGGGCCATTGCCCCAAATTGTTCTAATTGGCCTCAAACTTGACATGCGATTCTCTAAAATGTATGAATCTTTGTTGGTCTCCTAAACTCGCCAAAATTAGAGATTTCCCATCTGAAGGAGTCAAGCGCTATGAACTTTGTTGGATTAGCCTTTCGTCGTCCACTCTCAATGTTGGTGATCGTTATCGCTCTTGCATCAGGTGGGATCGTTGCCTTGCGGGATATGAAGTATGACATCTTTCCAACCCTGGATATCCCCACAATTTATGTAGCTCAACCTTATGCCGGCATGCAACCGGACCAAATGGAGTCATTCCTTACATATTTCTTCGAATATCACTTCCTTTACATTAGCGGTATTGCGCACGTTGAATCGAAATCGATTCCTAATGCCGCAATTCTGAAGCTGGAGTTCCACGAAGGCACAGACATGGGTGAAGCCATGGCCGAGACGGTTGGTGAAGTAGACCGCTCCCGCGCGTTCATGCCACCAGGAACAGTGCCGCCTTTTATTTTGCGATTCGACGCCGGCAACGTACCTGTGGGTGATTTGGTTTTATCCAGCAAAACTGCGACAGTCGCAGAAATGCAGGACGCCGCATTGAATCTTGTGCGACCTCTCTTCGGCACTTTACCCGGTGTGTCAGCCCCACCACCGTTCGGTGGCGCTCCCCGCACAATCATTGTAAACCTGAAACCTGAGCGTTTAAGCGCATATAATTTGTCGCCCGACGACATCGTCTCCGCTATGTGTTCAGCGAACTGTATTACACCTTCCGGCCAGGCGCCGATAGGGGGCAAATACCCTATGGTGCGGTTGAATTCGACAGTTAAGGATATTCAGGACTTAGCGGCCGTGCCGATTCGGACAGGCGCCTATCCTGCGATTTTTCTCAGGGATATTGCCACTGTGAAAGATGGCTCCGACATCGTCACCTGCTATGCCCTGGTCAATGGAAGACGCACGGTGTATATGCCTGTGACCAAGCGCGCTGACGCCTCAACGCTCACCGTAGTTGACCTCGTCAAAAAGAGCATCCCAATGTTCCAAAGCATTCTACCGCAGGGCATAAAGGTGAGTTACGAATTTGACCAATCGCCTTACGTAACTCGCGCCATTGACGGTTTGACAATGGAAGGCGCCCTTGGCGGATTGTTGACCGGTTTAATGATACTGTTGTTTCTATGGGACTGGCGTAGCTCGCTCATCGTAATCGTCAATATACCTCTGTCTGTAATGAGCGCTGTGCTTGCTCTATGGCTCACCGGCCAGACAGTCAACATTATGACATTAGGCGGCCTCGCCTTGGCTGTGGGAATTCTGGTCGACGAGGCCACCGTATGTATTGAGAACCTGCATGTGCATCTTGACGCCGGGGAACCGTTGGCGCGCGCAGCTCTAAGCGCCACCAATGAAACTACGGGTCCCCGCTTACTGTCAATGCTCTGTATCCTGTCGATGTTCACGCCGGCGGCCTTCATGGCTGGCGCAGCCAGGTCTATGTTCTTTCCCCTGTCACTAGCGGTTGGTTTTTCGATGATAGCCTCGTACTTACTGTCGAGCACATTAGTTCCGGTTCTCTCTATTTGGATCTTGCGTAGCCATAACAAGCCTGTAAAAGGCGCTGAAACAGGTAAAAACAGGTTTGGAGCTTTTCAGAAACGGTACGCTGACTTCCTGCGTAAAGTGATAAATTTGCGTTGGTGGGTATTGGGTTCATATTTAGTGGTATCCACTATTATAATCGTTTTTGTTGGTGGCAGCCTTGGCACGGAGATCTACCCAAAAGTTAGCGCCGGCCAGCTTCAGGTACGACTACGCGCGCCCGCGGGGACGCAACTCAATAACACCGAAGCTCTGACTCTTAAGACGCTCGATATGATAAAGAATGAAGTTGGTCCTGAGAACGTAGAAATCTCGGTTGGTTTTGTAGGCGCTCACAGCCCAAATTACGCCGCTAATTTGCTTTATCTCTGGATGAGTGGCCCGGAAGAAGCCGTATTGCAGGTTCAGTTGAAAGAAGGAACGCCCGTGCGTATTGGGGATCTTGAGGAAAAGCTCCGCAAAAAATTGGCGGAACAAATGCCAGAAGTAGGTTTCTCGTTTGAACCAGGTGACATCGTAAGTCGGGTCATGAGCTTGGGAGCTGCGTCCCCTATTGAGATCGCGGCCTATGGTCCGGATATTGACGCTGATATCGAATTTGCAAAGAGAATTGAAAAAGAAATCGCAACTATTCCGGGTTTGCGGGACCTCCATCTTGGTCAGGTGCTGGATTACCCAACTTTGGACTTAAATTTAGATCGCGAGCGGTCTGGCGTGATCGGTGTGAATATGGTTGAAGCCTCGCATTCTCTTGTCCCAGCGGTCTGGTCCAGCCGATTCATGTTCCCGCTCTATTGGGGTGATCCAAAAAGTGATTGTACTTATCAAATTCAGGTACAAACCCCACAAAAGGACATTCAATCGGTCGAAACAGTTAAAAACACCCAGGTCAATTATGGAAGCAACGGTGATCGGAAAGCGTCGCTTTTCCGAAATCTCGCCCAATTCACACAAAACAAAACTATCGAGCAATATGCGCATTACGACAATCAGAGGATGATTACTGTTAACGCTAATTTGGGGCCAGACGCGGACGTTGGCAGCGTAGGACGAAAAGTGTCGAAAGTAATCAACGAAATGGGCTCTCCACCGCCAAGAGTGAGCGTGTTCGTACGTGGACAAGTCGTGCCATTGAATGAGATGTTGGAAGGTTTACGCAATGGTCTGATATTCGCTTTGATAGTTATTTTTCTCCTGCTAACCGCCACGCTCCAGTCTATGAGACTGCCGCTCGTATGCCTTTCGACGGCCCCAGCCGTAATTTCCGGGGTCGTAATCGCCTTGAAACTAACGGAAACAACACTGAATATCCAATCATTCACCGGCGCTATCATGTCAATCGGTGTCGCCATGGCGAATGCGATCCTGCTCGTCATTTTCGCCGAACGCGCCAGGGTTGTAGGATGGCGAACACGTTTCCTCGGGGATCAGGCCGGACCCAATGCGGGTAAATCCGCAAATTTAACACCCACAGAAGGTCGGTTTTTTGATAGCCGATTTGTGTCCACAGCCGTAGATGCCGCTCTAATTGGCGCGAGTACTCGTCTACGTCCAATTCTAATGACCAGCTTGGCGATGATCTCTGGGATGATACCCATGGCATTGGGCTGGAGCGAGGGGGGTGAGCAGACGGCGCCACTCGGTCGAGCTGTCGTGGGTGGTTTGGCTATGGCTACGCTTGCGACATTGCTGGTGTTGCCTTCCGTCTTCGCCATTGTGCAACATCGCACTCACGGCCACTCAGCCTCGGTTCATCCCGATGATCCAGAAAGTTTACTATTCACCTCTGGCGGCTCTTCTCCAGACTCGGGAGTCAAAACCTGATAGTGAGGAGGTGATATT
>JACWAG010000374.1 GCA_014874425.1 Syntrophaceae bacterium
GAAATTCTTCTTTCAAAACGCTCCCAAAGAACATCAGCTACCTCATCTCCTAATTCCCGGCAATCTAAATTGAAATTGCCCAAATATATGGAGAGATCTTCTGTCCATCGCGATCGTTCGCAATCCATGAAGCGTCTAAGGAAATTCCCATAAAGCCCTTCAATCATATACGGCGTAACCCTTTCCAGTTCCCGAACCATCTTTTGAGCTTTGTCAACTTTAATTCCAGGATGCGCCATTTTAAATCTCCTCCCAGCGAACATTTCTTATGTCTTAAATAATAACTATAAAGTCCTTTTGCAACCGGGTAACCTTCAAAACCGCCAAGTTTCTGAGATGACGCTACTGATCGTAAATCACGATAAGACCAATATTTAGGCGACATTTACACTTGGTCTGCAAAAGAGTAGCATGGTAATCTCAAGAGGGTGCGTCCTAATGGGGCGGCCTGCAGATAAAAAGAAAGGAAAGCAATATTGATAAGTCGATACTCACGTAAACAGATGGAAGATATCTGGAAACCGGAAAATCGATTCCAAAAGTGGCTGGATATTGAGCTTGCAGTGTGCGAAGCATGGACAAAACGGGGCGTAATCCCTGAATTGAGCATGAAGCTTATAAGAGAACGCGCTTCTTTCGATGTTGATCGTATAAATGAAATTGAGAAGACAACTCGCCATGACGTCATAGCATTTACAACGTCGGTAGCAGAATTTGTGGGTGAAGAATCGCGATTCATACACCGTGGTCTTACATCTTACGATGTCGTTGATACAGCTCTGTCTTTACTCATGAAGCAGGCTGGTTCACTAATAAGGGTAGGCCTTGTGGAACTCATGGATGCCCTGAAGGAACGCGCGTTTGAAACCAAAAGGGTGGCGGTAGTGGGTAGGTCACACGGAATCCACGCGGAGCCAACTACTTTCGGACTCAAGCTAGCTATATTCTATTCGGAGATGTCCAGGAATTTGAAACGCTGGGACGCTGCGCTGGAAACGATATCAGTTGGGAAAATTTCCGGGGCTGTAGGTACCTACGCTCATTTGGACCCGGAAATGGAGGCCGAAATTCTAGAAAATCTGGGGTTAACACCGACCCCCGCCTCTAATCAGGTAATTCAGAGAGATAGACACGCTGAATATTTCTCAGTTCTTGCTCTGATAGCGTCGAGCATCGAAAAGATAGCAACTGAAATCAGGCACTTGCAGCGATCAGAAGTCAGTGAGGTCGAAGAATTCTTCCACCCTGGTCAAAAGGGATCTTCTGCGATGCCCCACAAGAGGAACCCAGTCCTGACCGAAAATTTGTGCGGTTTGGCGAGAGTTGTTCGAGGATATTCACTATCGGCAATGGAGAACATTCCTTTATGGCATGAGAGAGATATTTCCCATTCCTCCGTGGAGCGGATAATAGGTCCAGACGCGACAATTATAGTGGATTTCATGCTTGCGAGAATGACCACTGTCATAAAAAACATGCGAATTTTTGAGGACCATATGGCTCGTAACCTTGATTCCAGCAGGGGGCTCATATTTTCTGAATCCATTCTGATCAAGCTTGTGGATAAAGGGCTAACTAGGGAACGCGCTTATTTTCTGACACAGAGAAACGCGATGAAGGCGTGGGAGAGCGGATTAAACTTCAAAGACACGCTATTAGCTGATACGGAACTGGCAGAAATCCTGTCAAAGAAAGAAATCGAGTCCTCGTTTGACATGGATCATGCTCTCAGGTGGGTGGACGCAACATTTAATCGCGTATTTAATTCATAAAATATCAAAAGGATCTTGACAGGTTCTTTAAAATGTATCATGCCAGTTCTAGTTTTAAGAGAGTCAAATCAGACGACTTTCTTGAAACACGTATAAAAAGCTTTATCAAAACTGACTATATTGCTATAATTAGATAAAATTCATCACAAGAGGGAAAATGACTAAATTATCCTTAAGCTTATTGAGCCCTTTCAAGGAGACACTAGCCATGACAAAAGTTACAAATCTATGGTCCGGGTTCCTGGAAAGAATAAGGGGGTCCAAAACCAATCACAATAGTGGAAAACCTTATAAGGATATGCCCGTGATTCCCTCTCACAAGTCTGTGAATAATCCCGGGTTCTCCGTCGTGCTGATCAATGAGCGGCAAGGACCCAGACAATTCAATCTCACAGGAAAGAGGTTTCGCCTAGGGCTTGTAGGGACAGTGATAATTGTATGTTTGTCGGTCTTTGGGGTCTATTCGGTATTTAAAGGGCTTCTGGGACATACTTCCATGATGGCCGGTGGCTACAAAAAAGGCGTAGCTGATATTGCCTCTCTGCAATCAAAGACCCAGGACCAGGGAACCTCATTCTCGGGGCCGTCGAAGGACTATTCAGGTTCGGCCGGGTCAGGAGGGCAGCGCTCCGGTTCGACATATCCGGAAGCCGAAGCTGGTCATTCGACGAAATTACTACAGTCCTCGGAAAAACTTGAAGGAGACCTTTCCGCCGGTTTACGTCAACCTCAAGAGGGTACTCCGGAAAACAAGACATCAAACGTGACGGCCGCTTTAGACCACAACGGGACCGCGAATCCTGAGTCCTCGGCAAAATCCCAAGCCGTAGCGCCTCAGCATGACCAACCTGCAGGTCCGATCGTAAATTTCAATGCGCAGGATGTCACGGTAAAACCCACCGGAGCGAACTCCGGAACATTGAGTTTTCGTCTTATAAAGGACCATTCCGATGTACTCTTTTCGGGTTATCTCTTTGTTTTTGTGGAAATGAAGGATAAACGAGGTGAAACCAAGATCTATGTTTATCCTGACAAGACAAGGCTTGGCGAGGGTGATCTGCCTTCCAATTTTAAACAAGGCGAGAACATCTCGTTCAAGTATAATTCCAGAGTTGAGTTGCCTTACGGGGATATAAGATCTGGGGCCGGTTTAGCTAGAGTTTCTATCCTCCTTTACGGTGATGATGGAAAGATCGTTTTTCAGCGTGGCTTCGAGAAGAAAGAGCTTCTGGTGTCAGGGCCCTCAGGGCCGCAGCGAATGGAAGGGGCAAAATCCAAACCCACTGAAAAAAGAAGGGCGTTATAGATTAGTGTTAAACTGAATTTTGGCAAATAAGGCTTCCTCGTCTTCCAAGGCTTTCCTGAGGGACGCTTTTGCGAGCAAACGAGTGGAATCCAGCGTCGGTTCCGGACAGTCTTTCGGGTCCGCAATTAATGGAATCTCCGTACAGCTCAATACTGCCGCGTAGCATCGGGAACCTTACCAAGGCATACGAGACTAGGGAATGTTCACGATAACAGAAAAGACGCACACCGAGTCAGGCTTGGGCCCACTTTGCCAGGCACTAAACATTGATTGCCGCCGATTAGTGGCGTGATGATGTCGACTGCTATTTTAAAACAACATCTAGCCAATCATTGACATATTGCGCTACTTCTTCCCATGCCGGTTCTGCAAGTACCCAATGGGTGTGGTTGGGAAATTCCTTGTAATGGCGAGGCGCTTCCGGGGTTGGGACAGCTTTAAACCTCCCAGCGACTTTTCTCACACTGGATGCTGGTGTGATCCGGTCCATTGATCCAGCCACTACCAATACAGGGCAATTAACCTTTGATGGATCGATCCATGCAGCCTTACGCCGAAACAGATCAAGGAACCAGAATCCGATTTCCCAGGCCGCTCTGCCCGATTCGTAGACAAATTTGTCGTACGCCTGTCTCTGTTCATCTGGAGAGAGCAAATCCATCATCGAATAGACGGCTTCACCAAACGTAGGCATGTAAGGTTTGCTCCCGAACCGGCTTCTCAATGGAAATGTTTTCCTGATGCCCCATCGGATTTTACCTGAAGAATCAACGGCTCCCCAGTTTAGCATCGCGCTCCAAAAAGATTTGGTAACGGACCATTCCAGAACTGTGGTATTCGGAGCGCAAGGAGCTGGGGTTAGAAGGACCGCTGCTTTTGGGAGTCCTCGACTTGCCAGGATTTGAGCCAAGAGGCCTCCCATTGAATGCCCCATTATTATGGGTGGCGCCGTTAGCCCGTGACTTTTAAGATCACGGATTTCAGTTTCAAGGTCTTCAGCGTAATCCAGAAGGCTGGTAGTTCCAAGCCTGGGATCAGGTTCTGAGTGAGGATTGATGTCGTGAAACCTTAGTGTCGGAGTAACGCAGCTATAGCCTCGGGCTTCGAAGAAACCCTTGTAATTTTCCCAATGCCATGGGCCTCCCCACATGCCGTGAATCATCATGATTGTTTCAGCCATTTGCTTTCTCCTTTTTTGAGTTTGAGAGTCGGTGATGGTGGCGTCTGACAGTATTTGTGCGGAACTAAATCGTTATGGTCTTGATGTTACCAAATTTTTTACTGACTGAAACAATGGTTTTTATTATATTGTTGACCTCTAGGGTTAAGATCACAAAATAGGCGCCATCAAGCAAGACGCGGTGGCTTTAAGGGAGCTACCTTTAAGTCCTGATGATATTCTCCGTTCATTTTTCCATCAAGTATTTATTGCAGTGAATACGACTTTGCTGTCTGAAAAGCGGGTCAACCTAAACAACCGAGAGAGGAAAAGCAGGATGAAACGAAAAATTATCACATGTCCACTTTTCGTTGTAATGACGGCCCTGGTCACGGCTCTTTCCCTAGCGCCGCAGGTGGACGCATGTACCCGCGCTGTGTACCTTGGCCCGGAAGGCACGATCATAACTGGCCGCTCAATGGATTGGGAGGAAAACACTGGAACGGACCTCTGGGCGTTTCCATCTGGCATGAAACGCGATGGAGCGGCCGGTGCGACCTCGATCAAGTGGGTGTCAAAGTATGGCAGTGTGGTTTGTTCTTTCTATAATGCCAGCACCGTCGATGGCATGAACGAAAAGGGGCTTGTCGCAAACGTTCTTTATCTCGACGAATCTGAATACGGCAAGCCGGATGGCAAGCGTCCGACAATCTCGATTGCCGCATGGGCGCAGTATGTTCTCGACAACTATGCTACCGTCGCTGAGACTGTAAAAGCCTTGCGCGAGGACCCGTTCGTAGTGATTGCGCCTACGCTTCCCAATGGTAGTCCTGCGAAGGGGCATCTAGCGATTTCGGATCCAACAGGTGACTCGGCCATCTTCGAATACATCAGTGGAAAGCTGTTCATTCATCACGCTAGAAACTATCAGGTGATGACCAACTCCCCGGTGTTTGACAAGCAATTGGCCCTAAACGAGTATTGGCAGGAGATCGGCGGTGAGACCTTTTTGCCGGGTACCAGCCGTGCATCGGACCGCTTCGCTCGAGCGTCGTTTTACATTAACGCTATCCCTAAGACCAACGATATGCTTCAGGCGGTGGCTAGTGTCTTTGGAGTGATTCGTGGGGTTTCAGTGCCGCTGGGCATCACCACTCCGGGACAGCCGAACATTGCATCGACGTACTGGCGCACATTCTCCGACCACAAGAACAAGGTCTACTATTTTGATTCTGCGACCAGTCCTACGGTGTTTTGGGTTCCGCTAGAGGAATTGGACCTGAAGGAAGGCGCGGCAGCCAAGAAGCTCACATTGGTTGGTGGCAAAACTTATTCCGGGAGCGCTGCAAGCAAGTTTGAACCAGCGCAGCCATTCGTATTTTTGCAAGGAACGGTGAAATAAATTCTGATCCAAGGAGAGGAAAAATGGAATACAAACATGTAAATGGCCAGGCCTATTGCCGTTATGCAGCGACCCCGCCGATTCTAAACTCCCCACTAGCGGATCAATATGGGATCGAAGTGTTTTCATCCACAGGTGTCGACGAGGGACGATACGTCAAGCTAAGGGTTGTTTTGCAAGACCGGCCAGGCAGGATAACCTGTCACGCCCTGATTGATTATGCGAAGAGGGTTGAATCCGGAAACCAATACAGAGTCGGTTTTAGTCATCTTTCCTTGACTGATGAGGAATTTCGGTTGCTTCTCCAGAGTTTTGTGGATGAGTCGGAGCGGGTCCTGGAGTTGACGGAGAGTGTCAGAGACAAAGGAGCGGAAGCGCCGTCAGTCTCAGGAATGGAAGGTCTTGCGAAGATCACCAGGATAAAGGCCGTCACTCTCCCTGTCAGTCTTATTGAAGAGATTGACATGAAAAGGGGAGATGAGTCTTTCTCGGATTTTGTGGCAAAAGCCGTTCGAGATTACGTCAAGCGCTGAATTACATCCCAAGATTTTTATTCCCATAAAGCTTGCTGCAGACGGTTAGAATCGCTTGAAGCGTTCCAGACTTTCGTGTTCAGCCTGCGCCATCTGTGATCCCCTTACGCAGTGTGGACTGGACCTGTATGTTAAGGACGGGAAGGGTGTCAAGGTAGAAGGGAGCAAGGAACAAAAATAAAGCATTTCGGCTCACTCAGAAGTGGGGGGGGAGAAAACCTCCGAGGTCCGAAACGCCTATTGTTACTATCGCATTTTTCTAAATATGATGTCAACTTAAAACTTCTTGGATCAATGAATGACCAGAAACTTCAACTTGAATATCTCATTTCGGCTGAGGGGAGTTGACAAGAACAGATATTTTCGAATTAAACCAAAACTCGAATCGAAACATTCTAATTGCTGTTGTTCATCTTTACGCATGACCGACATCCTTCCAGTTTCGTATAATGGAGGATTTGGTCACAACCATTGCTCTGAATTACCTGTTAGTTATATTCGGCGCCTTCAAGGATTCAATTACAATTCAGCGCCGTTTGCGATTTTAGTTCGACGCGCTTCATTTCTCTGTTGCTTGAATACGTCTCAATTGGTCTCTAAATGACCCCAGTGGTTGCGCCCCCACGATCTTGTGGACCTCGTCGATGATAAAGGTGGGGACTGATGAGATCCCGTATCGAACGGCCTCCTTC
>JACWAG010000375.1 GCA_014874425.1 Syntrophaceae bacterium
CAGGTATGTAATTCTAAACGCTCATTGCCCAGTGGTTGCGGTGAAATAAACATGAAATTAGCCCCATGCAACAAGGTTCATGGATAGAGGGTTAAATAAATACGGGTGAAAGGGAAGCACTCGTAAATAGTAGGCGTAGACCCCCGTTTCTTCACATTGAATTGCACCCTTAAAGCGCCATACATTATCGGCTATTTGTTCCTCACTTACCATCGCCGTTATGCTTCTGTTGGTTAAGCGTTCGGAATTTTCGTCCTGGCCGACTGTGCCGTGACAAAGATCCACAATAACTTCTTCATCCCGCAGTATGCCGAGTTGAATTGAAGCGCTTACTTCAAACGTTTGGCCGAGTGACACCCGTTCACCCGCCGGCGAAGACACTTCAAGGACCTTCACATCCTTCCATACCGAGCGGACCCGGTGTTTCCATTCACTCAGTTCGATTGACCGCGTCAGCTTGTTTTCCCCAAGGATTTGGTGGGCAAGGCCAGCCTGAAGGTAATACTCCTCCATGTATTGTTCGATCATACGGTGCGAATTAAAATACCCAGAAATCTTGGCCATGCTGTTTTTCATTTTCTCAATCCAGGCATGGGGAAGTCCATCGGGGCCACGGTCGAAAAACAGAGGGATGATTTCGTATTCGAGCAAGTCAAATATCTGTTCAGCGTCACGTTTATCCTGATCTTCAGAATCCGGAGATTCTTCATTTCCACCTATTGCCCATCCATTGGTTCCGTCGAAGGCTTCGGGCCACCAGCCATCTAGAATACTAAGATTTAAGACCCCATTAGCGGCTGCTTTCATACCGGACGTGCCGCAAGCTTCTTTGGGCCTTTTGGGCGTGTTCAACCAAAGATCACAACCTTGTAAAAGGTAACGAGCCACGTTTATGTCGTAATCCTCGATGAAAACCAAGTTCCTGTAAAGTCCCTCGGACCTCGATTGATGCACCACCTTCTTAATTATTTCCTTACCTATCATATCTTTCGGATGGGCCTTGCCGGAAAATATGAATTGGACCGGTCGCCTCTTGTCGGACATGATTCTGAGTAACCTGTCAGTGTCTAACAACAACAGGTCGGCTCTTTTGTATGGGGCGAACCTTCGCGCAAATCCTATGGTCAGGGCCTCAGGGTTGAGGTATTCACGGACCCGCTTTCGGTCGAGAGTGGAACCACCGCGCGCTACCATCTGCTTAATGAGTCTACGGCGACAAAAATTAACGAGCCTTTCCCTACGAGTTTCATGCGCTGTCCAAATTTGTTCGTAGGGTATGTTGTAAACTCGTGACCAAATTTTGGTATTGTCTGGTTCTTCGATCCATCCTTCGCCGAGATACCTATCGAACAGGTCGGACATCTCCTTAGACAGGTAAGATGGGATATGCACACCATTGGTAACATAACCAATTGGGATGTCTTCTTCTTCAACCTTGGGCCATAGGAACCGCCACATCTTTTTAGAAACATCTCGATGCAATTTGCTTACTGCATTGACACCGCGTGAAAGTCTTAAGGCCAGAACCGCCATGGAAAATGGTGAAGATCGATCGTCAGGGTTGGCGCAACCAAGATCGAGCAGGTCCTTTACCGTCATTCCCATCGATTCCATGTAATTTCTAAAGTATTTATCGATCAATTCCTGAGGGAACAAATCGATGCCGGCCGGCACAGGCGTATGGGTTGTAAAAACGGTTGACGCTGTTACGGCCTCCATGGCTACTTCAAACGAGGTCTTGTATGTGATCATCGTCTGGCGTATACGCTCCAACGCGGCGAAAGCCGCGTGCCCTTCATTCAAATGGTAAACGAATGGCCAGAGCCCCAGAAGGTGAAGAGCGCGAGCGCCTCCCACTCCCAAAACAATTTCCTGTTTGATCCGCATTTCGAGGTCGCCGCCGTAAAGCTCGGCCGCGATGCGTCTTGCCGCCTCCGGGTTGGATGGGTGTGATGAATCCAGAAGATACAAAGGGATACGGCCCACCTGAACCTTCCAGATAAGAATCTTTACTGATGTTCCATCTAGTCCGAGATCAAACGATAGTTGTCCCCCGGCCCCATCGCCTACAGGTGAGATCGGCATATTATAGAAATCATTATCCGGATAAGATTCCTGTTGCCAGCCGTCTATATTCAGATACTGCCTGAAATATCCCTTCTGGTATAACAGACCAAGTCCTATTAATGGGAAACAGAGGTTTGACGCGCTCTTAAGGTGGTCACCCGCCAATATGCCTAGTCCGCCTGAATAGATCGGCAGACATTCGGCAATTCCATATTCCATGCTAAAATAGGCTATTTGGTAGTCGATTGGTCTCTCGAGGTTGAAAGAATAATTCTCGATGTTGCTCACGTAATTGTCAAACAGTCTTTCAACTTCCCTTATCCTATCTACAAGAAGATTGTCCTCCAGAATCTCCCGTATGCGGGCCGATTTCAATGTGGACAGGAGCATTATCGGATTGTGTCCACATGTTTCCCAAAGCTCTGGGTCAAGCGCCTGAAATAGGCGATTCGCTTCTGGATTCCATGTGAACCACATATTCATGGCGATAATTCGGAGCGGTTGTAGTTCATCCGGCAGATCGGGTTTAACGATCAGGTGACGGAGTTTCATTGTCTCACCTCGTGCAAATCCAGTAAAAACTACGGCGGAAGAGAATTTCAGGATGATGACGTTTAAAAATTCTTATCAAGAAGGCTTTCTATGTGTCAAGTTGATTGGGGACGTTCAAAAAAGTTGCGGCCCGTGGATCGAGTGACTAAAATGAACACTTTGCGAAACGCCGCTTTGAGTTGGAGCCGCCTATGGAATTGAAAC
>JACWAG010000376.1 GCA_014874425.1 Syntrophaceae bacterium
CGCAAGCCGAGTATGTCCAGTTTGAGTAGGCCCAAAGCTTCAACATCGTCTTTATCCAGTTGGCTTACCGGCACTCCTTTGGGTGATCTGCCCACTGGCGACCAAGCTTTGATATCGTCGGGCGCAATTATTATCCCACCTAAATGAACCGAGGTCTGGAAAGGAAGACCCGTCAGCCTTGAGGCCAAATCCACAAGCTGTGTTTCTTTCTTGATAGGAGCGCCCCTTAATTCCGGCAATTGTTCCAGGGATAGCTTCAGGTCACGTCCTCTAAGCGACCAGGGAAGGCATGAAGCAAGACGGTTTATCTCGTTCAGCGAGTAGCCCATTGCTCTTGCCGCCAAACGCACAGCGCTTCGGCACTTAAATTTATGGATTGTGCAAACCATCGCCGTCTGTTGTGGGAACAATTTTAAAACAAAATTGATGACCTCTTCCCTGCGTTCGGAATCAAAATCTATGTCTATATCTGGCATATCTCCACGGCCATCATTAATGAAACGTTCGAAAAGGAGATCGTTGGCTACTGGATCAACCCCGCCAAGGAGTAAATAAACTATCAGACTGCCTGCGGCCGAACCACGAACGCTGTGGCGGATATTCTGATTCCGTGCGAAGTCCACTACATCCCGGACTAAAAGGAAAAAATCGGCCAGTTGGGTTTTGTTTACAGCTTCCAATTCCCGATCAAGACGGCGGAGGTAGTCGATACCAACGGGAGCATAGAGCACTTTGGATATTTCCTTGAAACACAGCTTGGCAAGCCTTCCCGATGCCATTTGCGGGTCTTGAATAGACGGAGGATGAAGTTTTCCGATAGGCAGAGAAAAGCCTTTACAAAGGGACGCGACATATTGAGTGTTTTCAATCGCTTGATGATAGTTAATTCGATTTTCCATTTCTTTGCCGGAAGCTAAAAAGAAACTGTCATTTGGTAAAGGCGTAACTGTCCTATGGTGATGTTTACGCTGAATATCAACCAATATGCGGTGGAGGATATAATCCCGAGGCGTCAGGAATGTGACCTCGTTTGTGGCTACGATCTGGATATTCATGGATAAGGCAAAGTCTATAGTGTTTTCTAATAGTTGATCGACCTCGCCATTATTTTGGATAGCCAGAAAAAGCCATTCAGGGTTGTTTAGGACTGACTTTAATTCCAGTAAACTAAACTCAGCCTGGGCCGACATTCCCTTGTTCAAGGCAGCGTAAACACGTGAATTGCGGCCACCGGCTATAGTCACCAGGCCTTTGGAATAATGGCTTAAATCCTGTTTGGTGATGACCCCGGAATTCAAAGTAATTGACACAAGACGGCAAAGGTTCCTGTAAGCTTCGAAACTTGTCGCCAGAAAAACTATCTGAGATCTATCCCAAATCTTAAGTCGCGCCCCTATGATTGGTTGAATACCAGTCTTAACCGCGGCTTTATAGAACCGAATAACGCCGTGCAGACCGTAGTCGGTAAGGGCTACGGCCTTTTGTCCCATTGACGCGACGGCCTCGACCAAATCTTCCGGGGTGAAGGTACCCCAAAGAAATGAGAAGGCGCTAAGGACTTCAAGATGAACAAAGGTATCCATATTCATGAAAACATGATCACATTGTTATGATTTGGTTGTTTAATCGATTTGTTCGATTTGGAACGAGAGCGGCAAGCTTGTTAGGGTTTGGCCCGTATAACCCCGACAAGCTTTCCTAAGACTTTTATCTTTGAACGATCGTTTCCTCTAAAAATTAACGGTTCATAAAATTTATTGGCAGGCCTTAATTCTATTGTCTCATTGTTAGACCTGAAAATCTTAAGGGTGGCTTCAGGTTCAACTCCCTCAACAATGACAGCCACGATAGCCCCGTTTTCAGCTTCCTGCTGAGGTCTAATTATCGCAAAATCTCCGTCCTGAATGTGGGCTTCGATCATTGAGTCGCCCTTGACTCTGAGGGCGAAAGCGTCGGATGAACCGAAAAATGAGGGGTTTATCGGTAACTGTTCTTCTTTGTCTTCTTGAGCCAATATGGGATTCCCTGCGGCTATTCGCCCTAGAACGGGTATGGAAGGTATTTTGGTTGATTGTGAATCAACTAATTTCCAGGCCCTCTTTTTCCCAGGCATTCCCTTAATTAGGCCTTGAGATTCCAATGAGCGGATATGTTTTATAAGACTCCCGTGAGAGACAAGACCTATGCCTTTGCATATCTCTCTTAAAGATGGGGGAAACCCCTCGTGTTTTTGGAACAGGCTGATGAAATCCAGGATTTGTTTTTGTCGTTCGGTGACGGTCATGTTTGTATTATAGAGACCATATGGTCTCTTGGCAAGAAAAATATTTTTCAATGAAATTGAATACGATGCAAAAATTATGGAATTGCACACCTGGAACAACTGTCCTAATATGATCTGGTATCCCTCTTGCCAGGAGACCCGGATTCAATTCAACGATTGGAGCGTCATGCCGGATTGTGACCCGAAATTCGATGCAATATCCGAGATGTTGGCCCTCACGAGCTACGGCTACGGAAAGAACATCATTTTTAGCGCATTGGAACTAAAAGGACATGTCGATACTGAGGCATTCAGCCAAGCTGTCCAGCTATCCGGACAATATTTCCCCAATTTCCTGAGCACGACCAAAGAGATCAAGATCAAGGGACGCTACCACCTGTTCAGGAGCTTGAGAACCGACCTATCGCTGCCATTCTTTCAGCAGGAACTTGTAATCAGGGACGCCTCCGCTGAGTTGCTTGATAGTATCCTGAACACCCTGCGACCGCGTTTGGATCGAGACTGGGACCTATTCTCTGAACTACCGGCAGAGCTGCATTTGATAAGGGTATCAGAGAAACATCATGTGTTGAGCGTCTTCATTCATCACGCGGCCGGTGATGTGGGTAACCTCATGGAATTTGGCCAAAAACTCCTGGCCACCTACCATGAGCTTGTCGAAGGGCAAGCGCCGGAATGGGCCTCACGTAGTCTGTCACTGTCAAGTTCAAGTAAAAAACCGGCGAAACACAAACAGGTAACGGGGAGAGCAGTGCTCCGGAATGCAGCGCGGACTTTGGCAGGTTTCCTGAAGACCCCTACATTACCCGTCGGCGCCGGTGATGCTCGTGATCACAACCAACATCAGATTAGGAGAGTACTTTCCGAGGAGGACTCCCAGATTCTAGCTCGACTTTCGGCGGCGGGAACTCAGGCGTCCTTAGTGGACTGCCTGACGGCCGCTTCCCATCTCGCGATAGATGAATGGAACCGTCGTCAAGACATTGCTCCGGGAACTCTCACAACATCGTTAACGGTGAATATGCGAGGGAGGTACAAAAACCTGGACAACCCGAACAACAGTGCGCTCCTCTTCTTGAGGTCCCTGCCACACGAACGAACCGACCCGGGTGAGTTCAATCGCGTCCTGGAGGCGCAGCGACTTAAGCATTTTAGGTCCCGCAACGATTATCGGTACTATGAGAGTCTGGAAAGTTTTAACAATATTCTCCGAATTCTGCCTTTTCCCGCTCGGCGAAGGTTGGCGAGTCATATCTTAAACAAACACAAGGTTTCGATTGCGATCACCCTTCTTGGCGTGCTTTGGCCTGAGATGCGAAACGGAAAGCCAACCGGGGATACTTTCCTCAAGGTGTCCGGAGATCTGGAGTTGACTGAAGTCCATGGTCTCGGTTACAAACTTGCGTCAAATACACGGCTACTGCTCGTAGTGTACCTGTTCAGAAACCGTTTGAATCTGATCATGGGGGCCTCTGCCAGTCTTTTCAGTCGGCAGGAAGCAGAGGGGTTCATGGATTTGATTGTGGACAATCTTCTGCGTGAACGTTGGGGGAGCGTCTGAGCGCTTGATTCTCAGAAACCCGGAAGCCTGCTTTCGGCGCCACTTAGTAATTAAGTGGACGGCACCCAAAGCGACGGCATGGAGTTACTGGCCGCTTCGCCAATCCTGAATCGCATAGGAGGCGGCTTTGCCGATGATTCGGGGCAGCATGCGAGGCGAGGACCACACATTAACCAACTGAAAACACTCCCATGTGCAGTGACAATTATTTTCCTTAATAGCCCTTATTTCGCTCACGGCCAGGTCGGAATTGAGTAACTTCATGGGATCGTAGTTGTGGTCACGTATATTTCCGAGCACTATGTTGAGCAGTTCACATAGGATCACGTCACCGTCGGCGGTCATTACGAAACATTTTTTGCCCGCCCTACATGGAACTGTCATCTTGTCATGTTTTACACTGTTGTAGATAACGTCACCGACCAAATCGGCCATCGCCACACCCGCGCGCCTGAACGGATAATTCTTTGCCAGCCCTTTGCGCACTAATGGAATAATGTGCTTAAAAACAGAGTAGAAGTGGTCTATATCCACCTTGCTCAGAGAATCATCCGGGAGCCCATCCCCCCTGATTAGAGCCACAGAGTACGGCACTTGGATCTCCTCTGAAAAGAACTTTGCGGTGTCCAGGAATTCATGAGCGTTCAACGCATTGTACGTGCCATGGGCAAAGATTGCCAAGCGGTTTGGGTCTACACGTTCTTGCACGCTCTTCAATTCTTTGAGTGTGTTGACCGCCCGGTCAAAGCTACCTTTCCGACGCCGGATGCTATCATGTGTCTCTCTGCCGCCGTCCACCGAAACTGCGATGGCCAGAGTAAGTCTCGGGCAGGAGTTCAATGTTGATTCCACGAATGATATAACTCGATCCGTGAGCCACCCATTGGTCGTGACGTTCAGGATGTCCAGTTTGTTGTTTCTATAAAAGATCTCGGCAATTGGCCCCAAGCTAGAACGGAGCATAGGCTCCCCGCCAGCCATGGTCATATATTTGATTCTTCCCAGATTCCTGGAAAATCGATCTATCTCGTCGATAGTCAGGTCCTTGTTGGATTCATGGTTTCTCAAGTGATTGAAACAGTGAGCGCACTCCATGTTGCAGCCTTGGGTTACATAGAAGATGAAGTAGGCAAGCGAATCCCTCACATTGAACCTAATATCATTGGCAAGATTCTTGAGGCTTAATCTCATTATGTCTCCCGATAGTTGCGATGAACTGTGCGGCATAGAGTAAAGGTAGGTTAACCGCTTTAAGTCCTGACATCCAGTGGATGAAACTTCTATAACATATAGCTCTGGTTACATGGATTCGGTTATGCGTCTCTATTCTACTATATAGCGTACGAGTTCAATTTTTGCCTGTCAATTCTTTTTCTTTTTCTTCAATATGTACTTAATAGAAAACGCCCCTTCTCAAAATCAATGATCGAAGACATGGAGAGAATGATGCCTGGACAATCGCCCAAAGTACTGGATGGTATGTCGGAGTTGATGGTCTTCTCCAATTATCCTGAGGCAAAAAACATCATGTTATTCGGTTTTGATCTCGAAGGATCAGTAAATATTGAGGCCATGAACCTGGCTTTGAGGGAGGCCTTGCCGAGTTTTCCGCAATTTTCGAGCAGCGTTAAGGAAGGTGGTTTCAAAGGAGAACGGCGCCTGACCTGGTTCCCGGAGCCGGATTTCCAACCCCGATTGCGTATCTCGAACCTAGAGATAACCGATTCCTCACTTCCTTTTCAGCATTCGTTGCTGCTACACCTCGACAAAAGCCTGGAGAAGGATTGGGACCTCCTCCATACTGTTCCTACTGAGTTTCACTTGATTCAACTTTCTAACGGACCCAGCAGCCTTTTAACTCTAGTACACCATGCGGCTGCCGATGGGTGGACGCTCTCAGCCTTCTACCAGGAACTTCTGGCGCACTACCACAAGATTGTGACCGGTGAGGAACCGGAATGGGCAGGTGAATCCCTCCATGCGCCAAGCCTGAAGAAACAGATGGTGCAACTTAAAAGACGAATATGGAGCGATGCAATTTTCTTTGTAAAGAAAACCCTCAGCCCATACATCAACAGACCTACTCTTCCAAAGGGAAGCGGAAAACAGCAGGAAAGTGGGGTGCATTACTTCAAATCGGTTCTCACCCCCGAGCAGACGGATAAAGTTGTAAAGAACGTTTCAAGACGAGGCGGTCCCTTCATTGACGCTCTCTTAGGTGGTCTAGGCGCTGCGGTAGACAAATGGAACACGTCCCTCAATTTGCCTCAGGGCAATATCGTGATCTGTGTAACCGTACAATTGAGGGGAAGATTTGGAGAATCCGAAGCGCCGACCAACACATCGTCCCTCGTTCTGAAATTCACGCCGGGCGAACGGTCAAATTCTGAGTTGTTTTCCAGATCGGTGGCTAGACGGCGGCAAGATCAGTTGGACAGTCTGTTTGACGTCCAAACCTGGCAAGCCGGATGTAGCCTGGCGGATGCGGTAAGGGTCCTCCCTTTGTCTGTTAGACAGCGAATAGTACATTTCGTATGCCAAATGCCCATTATCCCTATCCTGATAGCGCCATTCGGCATGATGTGGCCGGAAATCAAGGAGGGCCGCCGTACAGGGGACTCCTATCTCAAACAAGCAGGAGGATTGATTCTAAATGAATTTCATGCGATCCCGTATAAACTTGGATATCGTTGCCCATTGATTCTTGGGGCATATACTTTTCGGAAAAGGCTTAACCTGCAACTCATGGCATCAGCAAGCCATTTCACACGAGCAGAGACCGAACGGTTTGTGACCTTGCTTGGAGAAATTCTGATCAAAGAACCATTTGGAGATCGATGTTCCTGATGTTGACATTCGGCGGCCCCAGTTTGGCATACAAAATCCATGAAATGCATGACTCGCGCTTTATTTGACAAAGGTTCTCACATGCGACAAATTTCAACATTCCTGGACCCAAACTCTGAAATGATTGCTCTGGCGAGTTACGCCAACACAAAAAATCTGCTTCTGACGGCTTTCGAGATAAAAGGCCCTTTTGAAGATGGCTTGGTGAAGCCGATTGTTATGGCGGCTGTGGAGATGTTTCCTCAACTCCGCAGTCGCCTGAGGGAGATTAGAAAAAACGGCAGGTATCATTTGTACTGGCAGTCGTCTCCTGATATTGAATTTCCCGTGAACGAATCCGATTTGAAGGATTACAAAGCCTCGATTCCGACTTTGGACGCCGTGATAAGCCATCTAGCCCCGAGGCTTGACAGGGATTGGAACCTATTCGAGGAACCGCCGGGCGAGGTCCACTTAGTGAGGATGTCGCCTGGGCGCCGTATCGTAGTAGCCGTTATTCATCACGCTGTTTTCGATGCGGCAACCGCCTCTGAGTTCGGAAGACTCTGCTTCGTGCGGTATCGGGAATTAATGACAGGCGTCAAGGATGATTTCCCCGGTTTGATGACCCATGGAGTGTCGACATCCAGAAAAAGAACCGTGAAGATCAGGTCACGTAAATGGGAGGATATCATTCACGCTGGGCGGTTGGCCGTCATGCCCCTGATTTCCAAACCCGATTTGCCTGCCGGGGCAGGGTTGCCCAACGATCTGAGGCAGTATCATATCAAGAGAGTTTTGTCTGAGGAAGAAACTGCGCGTATAGCCACTTCTTCACCAAGAAGCGGTGGATCTTTTGTAGATATTCTTGTAGCTTCGAGTAATCTCGCAATAGACAGGTGGAACCAACGACGAAATATGGAAACAGGTACGGTTACCACCGCTTTGACAGTGAACATCAGAGGAAGATACCAAAGACTGGATCATTCGAATAATGTCAGCGCCCTCTTTTTTAAGTCCGGTTCCAAAGAGAGGAATGATCGCAAGCAACTGGTTCATTCGCTGTCAACGTGCAGAATTAGGCAGTTTAGGAAACAGATGGACCTGAAACAGTATGAAAACGTAGCACGGATGATTTCATGCGCCAGTGTCTTGCCGCTCAATCTGAGGCGTAAAATGACGTATAAAATAACCCAGAAGCATAAATGCTCCATAGCAATAACGCTCCTCGGGGTTGTATGGCCGGTTATGAAGAATGGGAAACCAGCGCTCGATTCTTACCCTACCTGTGTGGGTGAAACGCAAATAACCGAAATATATGGAACAGGTTACAAGCCTCTGACGAGCACACCATTGCTCCTGATAGTCTATTCGTTTCTGAATCGGCTCAATTTCATTCTCGCTGCATCAGCGTCCCTCTTCACTCGTGAAGAAGCCGACGATTTCATGGATTTGTTCATAAATGTCCTTCGGGAAGATGTCTGAAGGAAGTGACATTAAAAAACATATCGGAAAGGAGAACAACAAAATGATGAAACCAGCCAAGAATTCACTGGACCTAGGGGTAATCGTCAGTGACATTAAGGCGAGCCTTAACTTCTATCAGGACATCTTGGGATTGGAGTTTATAGAGAGTGTGCCCCTATGGTTCGGGACCATGTACCGGTTACGATTCGGGACCAGTGATGTGAAGTTGATTGAACCTAAAGCAGTCCCACCCAAAGGAGCTATTGGCCTGGAGAATCAATTGGGATTTCGTTATGTGACCTTCGTAATTGAGAATCTTTCCGAAGTCTGTGCAGACCTTAAGGCCAGGGGAATTGAATTTGCTTTCCCGGAAAAAGAAATCAGGCCCGGTACCCGAATCGCCATGGTTAAAGACCCTGATGGGAATGTTGTGGAATTCGTCGAAAAAAGCTGAAAGATGGAAG
>JACWAG010000048.1 GCA_014874425.1 Syntrophaceae bacterium
GTCGATTTATCCCCGATCACCAAAACCTCGTTTTTTATCAACCTACACGCACTTTCACAGGGTTGTGTCGCGCGTTTTTCCAAAAGGAGCTACAAAATGAGTTTTAACATTTATGTTGGTAATCTTTCCTTCGATGCAAGCGAAGGAGAACTAAGAACTTTGTTCGCAGAGTATGGCGAAGTGGATACCGTCAAGATCATTTCTGACCAGTTTACTGGCAGATCTCGCGGTTTTGGTTTTGTTGAGATGCAGGACCGTGAAGAAGGTTTGCGTGCCGTCAAGGAACTGGATTCCAGGGAACTGGGTGGACGAACTCTAAAGATAAACGAAGCAAAGCCTAAAACCTCTGGCGGCGGTGGTCGTAGGGATGACAGGGGCTCTCGCTGGTAAAAACTTGCCGAAAAAAATAAATCATTGAGATAATCACACAGGGGCTTGCTTCTGCAAGTTCCTGTTTTAAGCTTATTGTTATATTCCGAACAGTAACGTCTTAAATTTCACTGTTTTCTTAACAGTTAATTTGAATGTGGCGGTAAATAATTGTTTTTGAAGTCGAATGTGGAGCCTTCTTTTGGGGGAAGTTTACCACAACCCCGGGTCGAGATTATTCGATTTGTCGAAGATCAAGGTACTGTTTATCGTCTAATAAATCGATGGCTGAGCCGACCGGCTCTTACCGAACTCTTATCACTTGAATTCGATGTCTTCCGGTTTCTCGGCCTCGTAATTGGAACATCTCAATATCAAAACTACGATTAATACAGCTCCAAACGCATAAGCCGCTATTTCCCAGATTTCCATGAGAATTACACCTGACGTTGAACTTTATTGGCACTGGCAGATGTTCTGATTCCATACATTATCAAAAAGCCGATGGGTCGACCGCATAAGATAGATGCATGCCCAAGATGATAACAATCGGTCTTTTAACGGAATTAGCGTTTCCTTTCGCCTTGTATGACACATCGGGGTCACACCGCTAGCCTAGGTCAAATAAAATATCGTCTTTTTGCTAAAAACACTATACCACTGGTCTGCCTGTGAAGCTTACTTATTGTACTTGATTAAACACCAAGAAACACTTTTGCAAGAGGTTCTATGCTAAATAAATTCCGTGACCCGATCAGTGGACTGACACATCTCGCTGCGGCCGTAGGCGCAATGTGCGGTGTAGTGATCCTCTTGCTCATCGGGCACGATGACACCGCCAAGACTATCTCATTGGTGATCTATGGCCTTAGTCTGGTTCTAATGTTCGCTGCCAGCGCCATCTATCACCTGGTCAAAGCTCCTCCCCAAGTAATTAAAGTTCTTCGAAAGGCTGATCACTCAGCCATTTATCTTTTGATTGCCGGCAGCTACACGCCTATTTGTCTCCACTTCTTCCGGGGCTTCTGGCAATGGGAGTTCGTAGGGATTATCTGGGGCATGGCGCTTGTCGGCGTTGCTATCAAAATCTTCATTATAAAAGCGCCCCGCTGGCTCACGGCGGGGATTTACCTACTGATGGGTTGGCTGGCTATCCTCGCTATTCCGGAGATGGTGGTGGCTATGCCAGTATCTGCGTTGATTTGGCTTGTTCTAGGTGGGCTCTTTTTTACGCTGGGAGCGGTGGTCTATATCAGCAAGAAGCCTGATTTCTATCCCAGGGTTTTCGGCTTCCATGAAGTATGGCATATTTTTGTGATTATCGGATGCACGTGTCACTTCATTGTCATCGCGACATTTATAGCGCCGAGTATAGTCGTCTAATAGACTAGGACACTACTTTCACCAAAGTTTTGACACGAATTCGGTCTGGCGCCTCTGAGATATACTGAATACGGGCACAGAACAGTACACCACCATATTTCGACAAGTTAGGCGACGAGAAATCTAATGACCGGCAGGGACGCCGGTACTACTGGGAGATAGATTTCTCATTATGCTCGAAATGACAATGGAGTTGCCCCAGTCAACTCGACGACACGAAGCCAAGAGAGATACCGCCGCCGGATCAACGCATCAACTTAGCACAGCTATATCCTGAAGCATCTTGCGTACGGCCTGATACGCTATGGAACCAGACGGAATGTCAACCAACGGCTTTCCTTCAAGGTCCAGAGATACCAATTCTTCATCATACGGGATCAGAGCCAAAGGCGTCGAAGGCAGGGCATCTATTTCCTCACGGGTAGTTTTCGGCAGATCAGCTAAAGTGCCCTGAACACGGCTCAGGACTATGTGCTGGTTGTGTATCCTGCCTTCCATTTCATCGATCAACTGATAAATTCTTCCTATTGTCCTAACACTTCTTGGGGATGGATCGGATATTATGAACAGATGGTCGACTTCTTCCTCGGTCCTCCTAGATAGATGCTCCATACCGGCTTCATTGTCGATAATGACGAATTTGTAGTTCGTGGTAAGACGCGAGATAACATCACGAAGTATATTATTGGCCATGCAATAGCAGCCTGGTCCCTCCGGACGCCCCATTGACAGAAAGTCCAAATCTTTAGTTTCCTCAAGGTTAGCCTGGATCTGGTAGTCCATGAAACGGTCCCTGGTCATGCCTCCAGGGATGTCCTCACCCATCTTCCTAGCGTCTTCCCTTATGCACCCTACGCTTTTGGGTTCCCGTATCCCAAGAACTTCATGGAGGTTTGAGTTTGAATCCGCGTCAATCGCTAATAAAGGCCTCTGACCACTGTCTATAAGGTTTTTGATTATCAGTGACGCAATAGACGTTTTCCCAACACCGCCCTTCCCTGCGACTGCAAGGGTTATTCCCATGTTGTTTCCTCTCCAAGAAAATTATTTAGCTAGTCGATAAAAATGTTTTCAAATTTCGTTTCGTCAATTTTAGATAGTACTGCGTAGACTTTTTCGGTTTCTTCGATAGTCAGGCTTGAACAACCGCATGCCGGTGTAATTATAATATGGTTAAGCAATAGTTCCCTGTTGATACCCTTTCCCTCCAACACAGACACGCATCTACGAAGCCTTTTGAATGTCAAATCCACAGATTCCTGGTTTATTCTGGAATCATTAGGGACTGCGCCCCATGCCAGGACACCGCCTCGCGCCAGGAAATTCGACAATTGTTCAGGATAGATCGCCAAAGACTCCAGATAATCCACAGCGTCAAAATTGATAATATCCACGGTTGTCTGCATCAGCAATGACCAGTCTGTGTTTCCACAGCAATGGACTCCGGTAATCGCTCCCACGGAAGACGCCATTGAAAAAACATCGTTTAGAGATTCAACAACGTCTAAAC
>JACWAG010000377.1 GCA_014874425.1 Syntrophaceae bacterium
ATACTTGCCTTGGCTCGACGAAATGAAGTGTCAGCCTTCCTGTAAATATCACAAAAGATTGGGTGACTCCCATTGATCAAAACGTCACGTATTCCACCCAGCCCCTCATGTAACGCTTTGACCTGCTGTGTGCTTTCCCTGGCAATTCGTTGACTGTTGACTTTGAGTTTCCGGCGGCAAAACCAGCTTATTCCCCCATAGCTGAGACCAAAAACAGCGCTCACCATTGAAACCGCCACAGGATCGATCGCCATAAGCGCCAATATTAGCACTACGAGTAGGAATGTAGAGCTTGCTGAGACTAACAAACTGTACAGGACGTCCGTGGCCATCCCAATTTTACCCAGAATGCCACTTATTACCTCACTGCTGTTACGGGCAACATGTATTTTATATGGTTGATAAAGGGTCCGTTTATAAGCTTCAGAACTGAGATCCGAGCCGATTACTTCTGAAAGACGTGTGTTGGCCCATAACAGAAGTAGTCGCAACGCCCCTGTTGCAAGAGCCACCAGAACAAACACCAATACTAGTGGGAAAACGAGCTGATTGGGCGATGTTATCCCCATTGTCCCAGCTAATTCGCGCACGACTGGTTTGTTAAAGACCCTATCCGGAGCCGTCAACACGCCAATGAATGGAAGTACTGCGCCGAGGCTGACCACTTCTGAAAAGGCGCTGGCCAACATTAACCCAAACAATAGGCCAAGTTGCACCCTGCGACGTCTTGCCAGATGGCGCCAGAGCCCTACCAGCAGTGTTGACAGGCGAGGCGGTGATTCCGGGTTTTGTGAACTGGATTTACTGGACACTTATTGTTAGGGGTTCAGGCGTTCAACTCTGTTAATTGAAATCAAAGCGCCTGGTTACAGCAAATATATAGACCGGAGATTGGCCTCTCAAATTAGTAATATACACCAAGGATTCCAATCATTCAACCGGGCGTTTAGGAACAGAGCCTTCTATGCCGTTCTGAAGAAATTATCCTTAACATATCGTGCGATTGCCTGCGCCGAAGTAAATCCAGGACTGTCTATTCCAACAAGATGGATTACATTTCGAGACTTTCGGTCTCGTGCTATGTAGAAATCAGAATAACCGTCAAGCCGTGCTTGAACGCCCCCGAAATTCGGCGCCAGGTCATCGGCACGTAATTGTGGAAAAATTTTGTATGCTCGATAAAAGCCTCAGGCTCTGGCATTGGTGTCTGAAAATCGTTAGCGCTCCTTACCGGTGTTAATTTGGGACCCACCATCACTGTGGCGCCAACAACGAATTGCCCATCTATAAGAGTTTAAGAGGGCGCACACGCAGGAGCGCCCCTACGCCGGCGCTCGCTCGAGATGACGGCCTCCAAGAAAAAGCCACTGTTTCACGTGCGTGTCGTGACTTCATGAGTTCAGGGGATGCGAAAGCCAGGAAGCTTTTCCCTGGATGGTTGATCGACACAGAAAGAGTGTCGTGGAACTCCCCCTCTGATGTCAAGAATAATAATCGAACAGTAGATTTCCTGTCCGGAAATAGAGTTGTGTTCAATATCGACGGGAATAATTATCGCATAGTCGCCGAAATTGATTATCAACGTCAGGTTGTGCTCATTCGCTGGGTGGGTTATCATAAAAAAGTCGAGCCTGTTTCTGGAAATCCTCCCAAGAGTGTTTTTGAGCCACAATTGTGGCCGCGTTCCGACTTTTTTGAGAAATAGATTCACGGTTCTTGTACATTTGTTTCAAGGTTGCTTTGAAGGCTTCCGGATTCGTGTAGTCTCTCACAAGCCATCCAGTTTGGTCATCCACGAGTTCATGTATGCCACCTACATCAGAAGCGACGACAGGGACCCCGTTTCCCAAGGCCTCCATGATCGCATTCGGTAAACCGGCGTAGAGAGCGGGGTAAATCATGGCATGGTAGTTTTCCAAAGGTAAATTACCTAAACTATCATATGGGCCCATGATACGAATTTTGTGGTTCTCGGGGACTTTCGGGTATTCACAGTTATCCGCCTCTCCCCAAAGGTCCAGCTCGAATTTATGCCCGCTTTCAATGAGGTCGCTGACCGCCTTAATCGCTAGTTCAGGGTTTAGTTCTGGACAGATTCGTCCGGCCCACAATAGTCGTGTAGTGTCACCATCAGACGGGCAGATGTCGGAGAAGTTTGAGTCACGCCTGATTTGGCGCCTCATTGGAAAATGTGGCGGAGAGAAGGGCATTCTGTGGTTCACTACAAACCCTTCTGAAAGGCCAAATAGATCTTCCAGTTTAAGTTTGAATGTCAGGCTATCAGTCGAGAGCCGCGTGAAAATGTCCAGCAGATCAGGCAAATAATCACTAATGTAGCCAAGAGCAAATCCGAGATGGTTATATTCAAAACCGAAAAAGCTGGCAAAGAGCTTAGTCTTGGCAAAATAACTCTTTGATTTTATAATTGTTTCAAACGCCAGCTTCGAATTTATCACATGCGCAAATTCAAAATCTGTTTCGAGCAACAGCCTCAGAAGTAACCGTAGCTTCTCTTCCCAATAAATGGGCATGTTACCGATATCAATATGGACCGCTCCTTTGGGCAAAAACTTTTGCCAGGGATTTGCAGACATCTCCGTAGTAATGACAAAGGTTTTGCATGGTTGGGCATACATATAGTGGAGCGCCACTAAGTCGGCGCCACCTCTGACGAGCCAAGGAAGCATGATTATCCGTGGTTTTTCGGTTTTGACCAGAGCGGACATCTCGGGCGTAATAAAGTTATGGAGTCTCGAGCATGATCGATATGGTGTTACCCTCGATTCAGCTACATAAAGTTCTGGATCAATCTGATTAAGCCAGAGGAGTTCACGGATTGCCCATGGATCTAATTCATGTGTCTCCTCAGTCACTGGCTCTAAAGAGTCGTCTGGAGCGTGGAAAAAGATTGTCACCACTAAATAAACGATTTGTTTAATTCGCTCTTTGTTTTTGTTCGAGATCCTGTTTCTCAAGCTGGCCAATGCCGGACTTTTTAGAAAATTTACCATACCCCATATGATATTTGAAAAAAAACGCGGCGTCGTACGGGCTATTTGGGCCATTCTTTTCCCGGGTTTCCGCTGTGTCTTGCAAGTTGAATCAATTTCAGACTGACTAACTAGCGGTCTAGAAAAAAGTCGCCTCGTCAAACTGTTTGGGGCCAATACGAGCCCAGCGGCATTTGATTTTGCCAAAAGCGATAGATCTTCAGGTTTCTGTCTGTATGCATAAAGAGTTTCCTCAATAATTTCGTGCTTGAAGCCCTTTACCGTAGTCTCGCAATTCCAACGCCAGTCTTCGTATCCAAAACATGTTGTGTCTGGTTGATAGGGCACTGTCTCATAACAATTTCTTGCCGCAAAGGACATTGCGGGCCACGGATTAGTGTCAAGCAATTGGCCCGGATCGGCCATGTCCCCGTACAAAAAAACATGAACATTTTTGGGGAAATAGTAACTGAGTTGTGGATGGGCTATTACCAAGACATCTGAAACACATCTCGCATGAGCTTTGACTAACCAGTTTTCGCAGAACAGATCATCACCATCGAGGATTGCGATGTAACCCCCCTTTGAGACCTGCACACCATGATTTCGTGAAAATGCAAGCTGTCCGTAATCAACTTCGTGATACTGAGATGAGCAACATGTCTTCAATCTCCTGTCCTTGCAGATTTCTCTCAGGATGGAATCTGAAACCCGATCAAGGACCTGAACAACCTCAACAGTAACACCATGACTCATCGCAAAGTTTATTGCTCTCTCCAAAGCTCGGAGCGTGCGATAAGCCAATCGTCCTTCGTTATGAAATGTGACTATGACTGAAATATCGAACGTCGTTCCAGCTTTGTAAGGCGTTTCTTTTCCATCATAACTCATATATACTCATCCGTAAAATCAGCGCTTGTTATTAATCAACAAAATTGACATGTAAGGCCATTTGTTTAACATAACTTTACCCGAGGGGGTCAAGCCAGAGAAAAATCATCCCTTTCCAAAGTAAGGTTAGGATTATAAAAAGGGTCATTGAGTAACTTGTCGCCCCAGACAGCTTTCATGTAATAAATTTCTGGGCAAAAACGCTCTCGCTTTTCAGGAGTGTAATCATAGCCTCTGGTCTCTGTACCCAAGATTACGGAAAAAGGTAAGATAAGGGAAATTGAAATGGGAACAGTAAATTTGAAAGTGGGGTTGGGCAATCAAATGTTTCATGTTACCTTTTCCGCGTAAACTATGCGCCAAGACAAGACTTAGCCTATAGGCGGTACGTTCGTGACAGCTTTTCGTCACAAGAAACCGAACCGTGCGCAGGCTCGACTTACCGCCGTCTTGCAACATCCCGCCATTCAGCCTTCCTCATGAGTGTTCCAACGATGTTGCGTACGACGTGTCGCACTGCTGACTGACTGGACAGCAATTCATCCAGCAATCGTAAGACAGGCAATCGGAGGATGGGGTGATTCAAGAGCCGAAAGACCGCTGTTCCGCATTTGAACTCCCTCTGAACTCGCTCAATGTGAATATCGGAATATGGGTTTTCTCGCGGTCGAACGTGAAGGATCTTCTCACTCACCGGAACAAACAGGCGTTGCCTTGAACAAACACTGAAAGCTATTCGGGCTACATCGCCAAAGGATCTCATGCTGGATCCGTAATGACTGACTGCACGGACCAAAGCTTCTTTGCGAATGACAAACGGCAGATACTGGCAACAGTATTCTGCTTCATATTCAGATCGTATCGTGTGGATAGTCCTGCCGGCACAGGTTTTCCCAGCGCAGTCTTTTCTGAGAAAAGCGTCCCCATGAATGATGTCCGCTTCTGAGTCCGGCCCTCCAGCGCTGACCATCTCAGCCAAGTGGAGGACAAAGGAACCGAGAGGTATTGCGTCGCCTTGAGAAAGAAATATGAAGCTGCCTCGGGCCTTTCGCAAAGCTTTCAGCAACGTGGACTGAAAACTGGAGTCCTGTCGCACTGCGTGGGATAATGAAGAAAGTGTTGCCGGGGCCGGTGACTCGTTAGCAGAAACAGTCCAGATAATCTCTACCCTCTGTCCCATTTCTACCACAAGGTTTTCCAGCCCAGGCAGAATGCTCCCGACCGAGGACTTCTTGAACTGGACAATCACAGAGAGCAACGGATGAC
>JACWAG010000378.1 GCA_014874425.1 Syntrophaceae bacterium
GCCCTGGCGGCAACCCCCTTGATTTTTATGATAATTTTTTCAGTTGGGGGGACTCATGATTTCATGGCATTGAAGCGCTCACAGACACTGGCTCTAAATTACCTGACTCAAGATCTAAAGGTTAGTCCCTGTAATCTGGATGGTGGCATGGAATTCAATGGTTACAATTGCTACAATCTGGATCATAGGTCACCAAAAGGCGCAAGCTGGTGGTGGGTAGACCGAGAAGATTACGTTGTCACTCTTGGAAATCTCAACGGTTTTCAGACGGTGAGAAAATTTCCTTTCCAAAGGTTACTTGGGAAAGATGGAGCAATTTACATTTTGAAACCCCAGATATCCCAAACCCAATAAACTGTTTCGACAGGTTATTCGTTCTAAACACCTACCGGAACAATTTTGGAACAATAAAAAACTGGTTACAATCGACTTCAGAATGGTCACTGGGGGCGGCGTGAGATTTGAAAGGCTATCTATTTTGGGTAATAGCCAGCGGCGATATAAGCATTTTGACCAGGGACCCTCATGATGAAGGTCTTCTTTAGTGATGGTTCTGTTGCCCCTGGTTTGGGCCACCAGTATTCAACCCAACCAGAGCCAGGCTTTTCAGCTATTTCTTTGAATTTAATAAAGAATTGATTGCCTTTAGAGTCTTTCAGATTTGTCAGGTCCTTACCGACCAGCTTATCTGCGGCGAATGGATGTGCTGACGCCGTTACCTTGTCTAAAGGACCGGAGAAAAGATACAGATCACCTACAACAAATGGGCCTTTAGGGTCTCCAATCGCCTTAAGAGTAGCGTCCATTCCCTTTTCTTTAACCATAGCAACGCCTTTTTCCACAAGGGCCTTGGTGTCAGCGGCTTGATCCGCGACTGCCAAGCCTACACACGCCAAACCAATAATTAAAGTCATGCACAACGCCAAAATCTTTCTCATGTTTTCCCTCGCTGATTCTTCGTAGCTGTGAGAATTTGCCGCCCACCAATGATCAACGACATGTAACATTATTTCTTTAAGGATTTCAAGCGCAACGTGCGATTTCCACCTAATGAATTACATTATGGATGTCTCAGCCTATAGAAAGAGCAATGCTCCTTCTCCTCTTAGAGAGAAACTATATAAAACTTACGATTCGGACAGAACTTTTTTGCTTATCTACTCATAGATCTTCTCATCGATGGCTTCGGCGGCCTCAGAATCAGCCTCATAATCCCTGACGCTGAGTTTTTTCTTAATCAACTCCTTGTAATATTCGTTAGCTACAATGGCCGACATTACTTCATTTGTGCCAGTCCAAATCGACGCCAGTCTCAAGTCACGGAATGTTCTTTCAATTGGATAAACGTTGGTATAACCGATACCCCCCATCACTTGCATGGCAATGTGGGCCACTCTCTGGCAGGATTCAGTCACAAACTTTTTCGTCTCCGAGACCATCTTCCGGACAAGGTTCGGGTTCTGACCGGTATCAACCGCCTTACATGTCGCGTAGACAAGTGACTGGCATACGTCGATATTCATTGAAGCTTCAGCGATCTGAAAACTTACGCCCTGGAACTCGTTTATCGTCTTCCCAAAAGCTTTCCTTCGGGTTGAATATCTTGTAGCTATTTCCAGGGCCGGCCTGGCGGCTCCTATTGTCATAGCCGCGGTTCCCAGTCTTTCCGGGACCATCATGGTGTTAAACACGGTGTACGCGTCGTTCAGTCGCCCTACGATATTCTCTTTCGGGACTTTGACCTGTCTGAAAACAATGCGCCCAGCGCCGCCACCGCGACATCCCATTAGGCCATATAGATATTTCACATCAACACCCGGTCCCCTATCAACAACCAGACACGTTAGAGCTTTGTGGGGCTCAGCATTGGGATCCGTCTTAGCGTAAACAAGAAAATAATCTGCGCCTTCTGCTCCAACAATGAATCTTTTTTGTCCATTTAACAGGAAGTAGTCACCCTTATCTTCGGCGGTTGTAGTTGTCCCAAAGAAGTCGGAACCGCCACGAGGCTCCGTCAAACATTCGGCGGCGAAGATTTCACCTCTTAGTAAGGGTTTTACATATTTTTCTTTCAGATAGTCGGAACCGTGCAAGATTATAGCGTCACACACAAGTTCAGCTCCAACGCCGAAAACACAAGCAAATATATATCCAAGGGTCCCAATTTCTTCCATGACCGTCGCCGTAGTGACCCAGTCCATCCCTCGACCACCCCACTGCTTCGGATATCTAGCCCCGAATAGATTTCGTTTCCCCGCTTCCTTAAGGAATTCCTTCGGAAACTTTATTTTGTCCGAGTCCATATCCAGGATCATTTGACGAGGCACCCATTTGACCAAGTCACGGGCTTCGTCACGTATTCTCTTTTGCTGATCTGTCAGTAAAAATTCAAACATGTCATCCTCTCAACTTTTCTAAGGAATCAAAAATCCCTGAGATTGACTTCTCGATCTATTCATCCCTTTCAAGGTCCCTCAGCGCAAACTTCATCACTTTGCCACTAGCTGTGTGTGGTAATTCCTCAACTATATTGAATTCTCTCGGAATTTTATATCTGGCAAGTTTTCCAGAGAGGGTTTGTCTTAGAATTTCCTGATCAACGGTTTCACCTTTCTTGGGGACAATGAAACACACTACAGTCTCTCCCCAGTCAGGGTGTGGTTTGCCGATTACGGCGGTTTCCATCACCCCAGGCAGTCCGGCAATGGCGTCTTCAACTTCCTTGGAATAAACATTCTCACCACCAGTTACGATCATATCCTTAAGCCTGTCTACGATATACAGATAACCATCAGCGTCCATCCTAACCAGATCTCCTGTTTTATACCATCCTCCCTCGAACGCCGCTTTTGTGGCTTCGGGATTCTTGTAATATCCTTGTGTCATGCTATCAGCCTGTAACCATATTTCGCCGATATCTCCGGGCGCCGCGTTCTTGCCGTCAGTTCTGATAACTTGAAGGTCCGCTCCTGGCAACGCCCGATTCCCAATGGAGCCCGCCTTGGTCACCTGATCTCTGGGAAAGAGAACTGTACCGGTCGGTCCTGCCTCGGTCATACCATAGACCTGGTAGAAGTTGTCAGATTGGTAAGAATCCATAACCATGCGAGCGGTGTCCGCAGCCATAGGGCCACCTCCATAGATCCAGCATCGTATTGAGGAGAGATCAAACTCCTTGAATTGTGGGACCATTTGTATCGGTAAAATGTATGAAATGGGGGCGCCGAAATACACAGTACATTTCTCAGTCTGGACAGCCTGAAGAAAATGCAAAGGATGATATTCACGAATCAGTACCGTTACCCCACCAACATACTGAATACCCATGAACCAGTTGTTCAACGGGGATGAATGCCATATCGGCATAGCCATGAGCAAGCGGTCCTGTTCATCGAGTTTCATGGCCATAGCCCCTGTTATCCCTGCCATTACCACTCCATGATGAGTATGCAGACAACCTTTAGGCTTTCCTGTCGTGCCACTGGTGTAAAGTATTTCCGCAATGTCTGACGCCGAAATAGCCACTGGCTGATAGGATGACGCAGGAGGAACAACGCTCTCCAATTGTTCAAAACCATCTGCGGGGCTGTCCATACATATTTTGAGAATTGACTCAGGCATTTTTTTGGCCACTTCGACCAAAGACCCATCAAAAAAGAATATCTTCGATTCACTATGGCTCAGAATGTAGTCAGCCTCAGGGGCCGCGAGTTTGTGATTGATAGGCGCTACGGATGCCCCGGCTTTGAGGGCGCCGAAAAAGGTGAAGACAAAAGAGGGCGTGTTTTGGCTCATTATTGCGACCGTGTCGCCCTTCCCTATACCTTTCATTTGCAAAAAAGCGGCTACTCTTTCAGCCTGATTTCTGGTTTCCAGATAGGACCAACTACGGCCACCCGCTCTCAAGCAATCCCGAGAACCAAATTTTCTCGAATTAATGTCCAGAATTTGTGTGATGTTCACGCGCCGTCATCCTTCCTTATCGCAGAGTTGTTCTATCGTATGCGTTTGGACTAAAAAAGTGTCAACAAATTTGTCGCCAGTTTAAGGTCCGGTCCATTATTGACCCGTAAACTTATTAAGAAAAAGAGCCAATTGAAAAAGCGTCTTTTCAAAGTTGCGGTTTTAACCTAGAATCTGAAATATTTAGCAGCCCGGGAATTTTTTAAAGTCAACCCGGACATGATTTCATATACCGTGGTCCGCCCGAGACGTCCCAGATGCTTGCTACATCTCCGAGAACCATCTTGAAGAGATTATTTCGGCCTCGAATCATCGTCATCCTTGCCTGCGTCGGCATTTTATGTGTCTTGAGCGGTAGTTCGTCCGGAACAGACGCCCCTGTTCCGGCAGCGAGGATTTCGTTGTTGATGGTAACTGGCATGCCTGGAGGGTCTTATCATCACCTCGGGCTAGCAATGGCTTCAATATGGACCACAAAATTGAAGAAAGTCGGAATAAGAGTTTCCGCTGCAATATCTGAAGGCGCAAGAGAGAATATTGAAGCGGTAAGAATAGAAGATGCGGACTTGATCCTGGTGGATGATCTCTCATGCGATATCGCGTACAGAGGCGTTGGCGCCTACAAGGATAAACGGGCTGGGGAACTCAGAAGCATTGTCAATCTCTGGCCTGAAGCGGTCCATTTGATCATCAGGTCCGACAGGAACACAAACTCCAGCCTCGATGATCTTGAAGGCTTGACAGTTGCGACTGGTTTACCTGAAAGCGGCAATAGATTCACAACTGAAATCCTGGCGCGTAGTCTAAAGAATCAGAAACCGGCAATAAAGTTCAAATTTATGAATTACGTCTCGGCTATTGATTCGTTAAAAACAGGGACAGCGCAGGCGGCCGATTTCACGTCCGCGGTCCCTTCTGCCCTGGTGACCAACTTGCTTCAGCCTGATCCATCGCTATTTAGTTTTATACAGGTTAGTGACACAGAATTAAAAGCGGCTCAAGACTGTGGCTGGACAACATGCCGTAGAATTGTTATTCCACCCGACGTGTACCCAGGTCAGGGCAAACCAGTTAATACTGTTGGCCAGAATACTCTTCTTGCGACCACGTCATCCCTGGATCCTGAAGTAATTTATGACTTAATTGCGACCTTGTTTGAAAATATTGACCAGCTTGCGAAATTTCATCCAGCGTTCAAGAATGTCACTTTGGAAAATGCTTTTTATGGTCTTGTGGCTCCTTTGCATCCTGGAGCTGTTCGTTATTACAGAGAAAAAGGGGTTCATATCCCGGAAGCGCTGCTTCCGCCAAATGCTGAATAATTAATGTTTTGGAGGACTTTTTATGAAAGAAGTTGTTATTGTGGACGCGATCCGTACTCCCGTGGGGTCTTTTGGCGGCTCGCTCAAAAGTGTTCCAGCAGTTGAATTAGGGACTATAGTCGTGAAGGAGATCATCAAGAGAAACAATCTCGATCCTGCGAAAGTGGACGAATTGATTTTTGGATGTGTGCTTCAGGGGGGTCAGGGACAAAATGTGGCTCGTCAGATTGTGATCAAGTCAGGCATCCCCGTGGAAGTTCCGGCAATGACCATCAACAAGGTTTGCGCTTCCGGGCTTAGGGCGGTTTCCCTTGCAGCCCAGACCATTAAGGCCGGGGACGCGGAAATTGTTATCGCAGGAGGCACTGAAAACATGTCAGCCGCTCCTTACGCGTTGGGAGCCGCGAGGTGGGGAGCAAGGATGAACAACAGCCCCATGGTTGATTTGATGATACATGATGGACTCTGGGAAATATTTAATAACTATCACATGGGTATGACGGCCGAGAACGTCGCTGAAAAGTATGGTCTTTCCAGAGAGCAGCAGGACGGCCTCGGATTGAGGAGTCAAACACTGGCTGAAAAGGCGATAAAGGAAGGCCGATTCAAAGATGAGATCGTCCCGGTGGTAATTCCTCAAAAAAAGGGTGATCCTAAAATTTTCGACACAGATGAACACCCGCGCTTTGGAACCACGAAGGATTCGCTCGGCAAGCTAAAGCCAGCGTTCAAAAAAGATGGGACTGTCACAGCAGGTAACGCGTCCGGCATTAACGACGGCGCAGCAGCCATATTGGTAATGTCAAGAGACCGTGCGGATAAGGAAGGCTATAAGCCGATCGCTAAAGTCTTGTCATATGCTTCAGCCGGCGTAGATCCCAAGATTATGGGCACGGGTCCAATACCGTCAACTCGAAAAGCCCTCGAGAAAGCTGGTCTGAAGATCGAGGATATCGACGTGATAGAAGCCAACGAAGCTTTTGCCGCTCAAGCTTTAGCAGTCGCCAAAGTCTTGAACTTCGATATGAACAAAGTAAACCTTAACGGTGGCGCTATTGCCTTGGGCCACCCTATCGGAGCGTCCGGGGCACGGATCTTCACAACATTGTTATATGAACTCAAGAAACGACCAGACGCAAAACTTGGCCTTGCCACACTATGTGTTGGCGGTGGAATGGGCCACGCTGTAATAGTGGAAAAGATTTAGAATCACTATTTACATTCGAATCGTTAGCACATAGGGATTTATTCAATCTTTCCTAAAGAGAGAGGCTTGGCGGATTGGCGGTTCCTTTTAACTATAGTCTACGAAACCTCTGGAATAGAAAGTTCACCACTATTTTGACTGCGGGAGGAATGGCCCTTGTAACCTTTGTCTTCTCCGCAGTCATGATGCTGGCGGCGGGACTGGAGAAGACACTTGTGGACACAGGGTCCCCCGAGAATGTGATTATACTAAGAGGCGCCGCTGAGACCGAAGTCTCGAGTTCCATAGAGCGTGATCAGGCTGACATAATAAAGACACAACCAGAAGTTGAACACAATTCTGTTGGAGACTCTCTAGCAGCTAAAGAGACACTCGTGCTGGTTACTCTACCGAAAAGGGCGACAGAGATACCCACTAATGTGATAGTTCGGGGAATAGGAACACATTCGATGGAACTTCGGCCTCAGGTTAAGCTTGTAGCCGGTAGATCACCAAGGTCGGGGTCATATGAAGTCATGGCGGGCAAGAACATCGCCGGGAGTATCAAGAATGCGGATCTCGGGAACAAGTTGAATTTAGCCATGATCGGTTGGAATGTAGTCGGGATCTTTGACGCCGGCTCCTCTGCGTTCAATAGCGAAGTTTGGGCGGACGCCGACGAGATTATGGCGGCTTTTCGCCGCAACAGTTTCTCAGCCGTTATTCTGAAGGTCCCAGGAAATAAAAATTTCATTAAACTTAAAAAGCGACTTGAAACTGACCCGCGTTTAAGTGTCCAAGTAAAACGTGAAATCGCTTTCTACCGAGAACAATCTGAGATGATGTCCAAGTTCATAAAGCTTCTAGGGTTCGCAATGACCCTCTTTTTTAGCGTGGGAGCGATCCTGGGCGCCATGGTAACCATGTATGCGGCTGTCGCTAACAGAACGCGCGAAATCGGGACCTTAAGAGCCATCGGATTTGGCCGTCAAAACATAATGCTGGCGTTCTTGAGCGAATCAATCTTTCTGGGGTTCTTGGGTGGGTTGATTGGAACGCTTTCCAGTTCAGCTCTTCAGTTTCTGACCATTTCCACTTTAAATTGGGAAACTTTTTCTGAAATTGCTTTCAGCTTCAGACTTACCCCTTCAATCACTTTCAACAGCATGGGTTTTGCTCTGATTATGGGCCTGTTGGGAGGTATGTCACCCGCATGGAGGGCTGCCAGCCTAAAAATCGTTGACGCTCTGAGATGATTTGAAGATTTTACCTGTTTAATTGCCTACCCTGGTCCGCTCTGACATTCATGGCTTTCTTTCTTGCATCTGTGATTTTCCACTGTATTACTGACCGCCATTTTGGATCTTTGACCAACGGAAGGGCGCGGCTGTAAATTTCAACAGCCTTGGAATATTCGTTCTTCATTTCATAGAGCTTGCCCAGATACTCCATTGCAAGATAGTAATCAGGCCTCAACTTTAGAGCGGCCTTGTAATCCCGGATGGCGTCGTCAATCCTATCTACCATCTGATAAGCAGAGGCTCTCTGTACGTATACCGCCGCATTATCGGGATTTAGATCAATCGACTTGTTGAAAAGGTCTATAGCTGCGTTCCAGTCCCTTTTCATGGAGGCTACATAGCCATCACGAAAATAGTCCTGAGCGGTAGAAGACCATCCAGTTTGAGGTACAAGAAGTGCGGCAGTCATAAAAATCATAAGAAATCGCAGCATCCGGAGGCGCATTTCAGGGCCCTTTCAAGTTTGTCAATATCAAAACGCAGAGAAGTTGTGAACAGGCGATTTTTATAATAGCATGAATGTGATCGAATAACAATTTCCGATATATAAACTCGCCAATTGCGTTGTAATCTGTTGACAGGCGCTTTTAAATCTGAAAGAATTTTGTGGTCTATTAATATTGCAAAAACAGGTTACTAGTCAAAATTGCTAAGCCAAACAAAATTCGGCCGCATACTTGAAGCGTTTCTTGGTTATGGTTTCCCCATAATCGGGTCCGGTATCGCATTTGCGGTTCTCTATAACAACACCAATCGTGGTTTTGTTATTCTTCTTTTGCTTTTGTTGTCAAATCTCGTCATTTTTGTCGGTTCTAAGAAGTTGTTTGCCGCAACTATGCTCGTGGAGTCTCTGCGATTCAGTTCCGTGTGCGCCATTACTGTGATCTCGTCAGTGATATTGGTGGAATTGTCATTTCCTTTTTTCTTGCCCAAGGATTATTCCCAAACCATGGAATCGACAAGAACTGATACAGCGATGCGACGTCTCAAGGACTTCCATCCAGACCGCGTATTTGGTCAGTTCAATGGAAAAGATATCGAACAAATTGATACTATCCGCAATGCTGATATAGCTTGGCACAAACCCGGTTCCAATTTTGTCTATTTCGGATATGATCCCAACCGTAAAATGCGATATCTCAATTTCCATGGGTGGAACTCGACCGGTCATTTTGACAATGATTACGTTATAAACAAACCGGCTCATGTCTTCAGAGTTGTTGTGATAGGTGATTCTTATGTTGAGTCGGTTCAGGTTCCGCTTGAGTTGACTTTCCATAAACTCACGGAAACAGCCCTCAATCAATCCAAGTTGCTCCCTCAAGGCAGGCGCTACGAGTTTGTGGCTTTAGGCAATTCCGGGTTCGGACAGAGAGACGAGTTCGATGTTCTAAAGACTCAAGGTATCAAATATGACCCCGACCTCGTTATCATAGCATTGTGCGGAAACGATTTTTGCGATGATGACCCGGAATTGAAATGGGAATTGATTAAAGCAGGAGGAACCATAACCCCGCCTGTACGGCAATTGGCCCATCACGGGTTTGTTGCGTTGGCCTTTACAAAGAAACGCCTGGAAGACGTGTTTAGAAACCGGATAGAAATGAATCCTGAATTGCTTCAGTGGTCAAAGCAGGATATCCCGAAGGTTGAGAAGGCTTGGCGACGTACTCTCGATTATGCAAAAAAATCTCGAGACATCTGTCAGGCTAGGGGAATAAATTTCTTGTTAATGTACGTTGGGTCCGAAATCGAAGTCAGGTATGCGCTTGATCCGGCTGGTACAATCGCTAATTTAAAGGCTATGGGTGGACCTCACGCAACAATGGACTGGGATATTCTGAAATCCGTCCAACGAATGAAGACTTACTGCGACAAGTTCCATATAAACTTTGCAAGCCTTGTAGGACCATTGGCTGAGGCCCAGGGTCGTACGGGCAAAGTAGTGTTCGCTGACCACTATTCGTTCTTTGGACAAGAGGTAGTAGCAAACACATTGACCTGTTTCATGAAGCAATTCACCATACTTCGGAAAACCATAAAGGACTCTGTTGATCATTGCTTCAATCATCAATCTTTAGATCACGATCGATAGTCCAGCATTTTAGATTTCTGGAATTGGGGCGACGTCTTGAAATTTGATTGCGCAGGTTTTGGTTCCATAAATATAGACGAATTCTGGGAAACTTCTTCGAAATTCTTTGAGCTGATAGGCATTGCTCCTGGCCAGGAAGTCGTCCAAGACATCCATTGGTTCAACAAATATTATCCATTATTAAAGATATCTGGAGACTTGAAAGGGATCGGTCCGGGAGGATCTGCGGCCAACACCATCGCCGCCCTCCGCCGCATGGGATTTTCCACCGGTTTTTTCGGGGCCGCCGGCAATGACATTGATGGTAAGATCGACCTAGATGAACTTGGGCAAAGTGACTCATTGCGCATTAGACACACCAACTTGCCTTCAGGGCGATGTATCGCTTTGATCAATGCTGATGATGCGCATCGCGACCGTGCTTTGGTGATCCTGCCAAATGCAAACAACCTGGCTGACGAGGCATGGCTGGATGTGAGTTATTTCTGCGACTCGAATTGGGTTCATCTAACTTCCTTTGTTTCAAATGGTCCTCTTGAAGCCCAAAAAAAACTTGTTCAAACCCTTCCGGACAAGGTGAATATCAGTTTTGATCCCGGGGCCGTTTATTGCGGACTCGGCATGAAGCCGCTGGAGTCCATAATTGCGAGAAGCCGAGTCCTTTTTCTAGCCGAGGAGGAACTTGTTACTTTGATGGGCCCTACACCAATGGACGAATCAATTTCAAAGCTGATTTCGATTGGGACACAGACCATAGTTATAAAAATGGGGCACAGAGGTATTAAGGTCTTTCATGCTAACAAAACATGGTTCCATGACGCAGTCAAACCCATCAGCATCGTAGACAGGACAGGAGCGGGAGATGTAGCCGCAGCCGGATTTATAGCAGGGATGATTCTATCGTTGCCTCCCATTGATTGTTTGGCGTTGGCTTCCGGGACCGCTTCCAAAAGTATTCAGGGATATGGGAGATCCATGTATCCAGACCGCGAATATCTGAAGAATTTTCTCGCCAATCGACAGACAAATGTTTATTCCTGGTGATATACTCATAAAGTCGCCACGTGCTAAAATATTGTAGGAGTTACACATGCCGGAGACGCCAAAACGAATATTTGTAACTGATTGTGAAGGTCCTATTACAAAAAACGACAACGCGGCCGAACTGGCTGAAGCTTTCATCCCAGACGGGGGTAACTTTTTCCGTAAAATTAGTCTCTACGATGACTATCTCGCGGAAGTAGCTCGAAAAGATGGATACACAGCAGGTGACACCCTAAAGCTTATTCTTCCATTCTTTAAAGCCTTTGGCCTTGACGACCGAAGCATGAAGAAATTCTCACGCCGCAATATTCAAATGATACCACTTGCCGATAGCGTTCTTCGAAAAATTCTCGAATTAGCTCGCGCATACATTGTTAGTACAAGTTATGCGCCTTATATCCAGGGTGTATGCGACGTTATAAGTTTTCCAGTTCGCTTCACGTTCTCAACACAATTAACCTTAGATGCCTACGATCTCTCCGACACGGAGAAAAATGTGATTCGAGCGGCCCATAAATGGATACTAGAATTGCCTGACATTAAAATCCCTAAAGGCGCTCAAACCTCTTCTGACCTGGCTCAAAGTGATCTGGATGTGATAGGGCGCCTTGACCAGTTTTTCTGGAGTGAAGTCACTAACCTCGACATTTATGCCCTTGTTGAATCAGTTAATCCGGTCGGTGGCCATGAAAAGGCTGAAGCGGTCAGGGAAATCGTAGAAGCCGAAGAAACCGATATCGAGAATATAGTATACGTGGGAGATAGCATAACTGACATTGAGGCATTCCGTCTTGTTCGAAGTGAGGGAGGACTGGCGGTTTCGTTTAATGGAAATCACTGGGCGGTGAAGGAAGCAATGATAGCCTTAACAGCAAACAACGCGCTCCCGATCGAATGGATCGCTACTGCGTTCATATCTCATGGGTTGGGTAGTTTAACGGACCTCATGATTCAACAGGTGACAGATGAAAACTTTTTAGAGATTTCGGAGACCAGCGCTCGGATTCGAAAAACGGTCAGAACCGAGAAGATCGGGACTCTCGGTTGAAATTAAAGAATTCTCAATAAATGTATGGAAAGAATTTCCAACTCCGTTTCTGATAATCCTCGTAATCCGGATAGCGTTGTTTAAGGACGTCCTCTTCTTTCCACGCTTTAACTATATATAGAATCGTCATCGCCAGCCAAAGAGGAAAACACCAAAGACTTCCCCAATAGATTATGTATCCCAGGAACGCAAACATAACAGCAGTATACATTGGATGGCGCACATTTGAGTAGATACCAGTCGAGATCAATTTTCCGCTGCGTCGGGGAGCGGCAAATACTCTGAAATTCCTGCCGAGTTCTCTATATGCGAGATACGCTGCGCCGAATCCACATATACCTATAATTGCTCCAACCAATTTTTGTAATTCGGATATTTGTCGTCCCACGATCCATTTCTCAATCGGGGCAAGTCCTAACATCAGAAATTCCGCTATCACATATCCTACCGATATTAGTTTGTAGTCTTTACCTCTTCCACTGGTATCCCTGCTGTCCCGTGTCAGACCAAACGGCCCCTTTTGATTCTTACCACGGTTGAGCAACATATAATAAAGTAAACCCCAGTGAAGATTGTAAACCCGTTCAAAACCCATTCGGCGGAGCATTACAGCAATGGACGGCGACCTGTGCCCGGAAAAACACATCACTAGGATCGGACGATCTTTAGGACGATTCGAAGCCGCTTCGTATAGTCGTAATCCCCAAGGATAATTTTCAGATGAATTCAGCCTATTCCATTGAAATTCCGCCTTTGTTCTGACATCGACTACCCATGTGTCTTCAGGGAGAGTGTAGATTTTCCACGGCGACAGTGGCCTGGCGCCGGCTGAGACTGTTATTACTTCAGCCCCGAGTATTAATCCTAAAAGTCTGAACAATAAACTAGGTTTTGCGATTTCGTTTGGGTCTGAAATCTCTTCGTCAGAATCAACTCTATCTAAAACAAGATACGTCTGAAGGACAAAGATACAGAGAAGGGCCATCCATATCAGCCAGCTCCATAAGGCGCCTGTTAGAGCGTTTACAGCCAATGTTATGAGCAGCAGGGAGGCGCTTAAAGGATGAACAAGAAGTTCTCCGTGAACCTGAGACAAGACCTGAACATTACGACCAGCAATTGGAAGAAAAATTAGGTAACTGATCAATTCGAGGGTTGAAACAACAAATAACAGGGTTCCCAGTGATAAGCCGATTCCAACTACAATCCACCCAACTGTCCCCAAGGGGTGAAACGAGAAACCCGTTTGATACCAAACTGAAATCAACCAGGCTACTAAGAAAGAATAGAAAACTATCACAAGAGACCGACGTGTCTCGTGCTTTTCGAAAAATTCCGGCAACTTCAAGGTTTCTCTTTTCGACTGTGGGAGAAAAAACCGGCATGATGTTCGAATGATTTAATCCGGCCGGTTTTTTCAAACTACTTCAATTATGCAAATATATTTTATCTAGTGCGCATTCTTCTGAGTTTCTTAAGAAGCCTTTTACGGGCGGCCATAGCTTTCCGTTTCTTTTTGACACTCGGTTTTTCGTATGCGCGACGTTTTTTGGTCTCCGTAAGAACACCGGATTTTTGAACCTGTTTCTTGAATCTTCTCAATGCATTTTCAAATGGTTCATCTTCTTTTAAATAAACTCCTGGCATTAATGATAGCTCCTCTCGTTCAATAAAGAACATCATGGACAAGGCTGGAACGATTTGTGGGTAGGTGTGCGGGTCTTCCAACAACCCTTCACAGCGCCGTAAAATCATCTAAACCTTGATTAATTCTTTTGTTGTAAACGTATTTGCCCGTTCACCAAGTCCGGTAAACGCGCATGGAAAGTCTTTTCAGCTAATTTTGGTTATCTTAGGCGATTTTGGATGGAAGTATCAAATCCCTTCTTTTCAGTGAGGCCTGACTTAAAAGTCTTGTGTGGGAACTCACCTACGTAATGCGTCGGAGATAACTCCTGAAGGAACAAATATAACAATATTCATAATAAATGACTTAAATATTTGGGTCAAGGAAAAATTTGGCTATTTTTTAAAGCTCATAAGCGCCAGACGCTCCCGAACCGATATATTCTGGAATGCTTCAGGATCTTCCAGGTAATCCCGAATAACTTTCCATTCCTCTTTCTCCAGAATTCCTCGGAGCAGATCAAGGCCTATCGTCTTGAAAGGTATCAGACTGACTATCTCAAAGCCAGTTGCCCGAGCCGCATCGGAAGCTCCCTGCTCACGATCTATAAGCACAAGGACCTTCCTGCAGGAAACGTTTCGTAGTCCCCGTCTCTGAAGCTCGTGCTTAATTTGCTCGAAAGCGATGAGCTTGCTGTCAAATCTTGTGACCAAATCATCGACCAAAGCAAGGTTGTCTCCGTCTTGGATTTCACCCTCTACAAGTGTGTGTTCACCGTATTCGGATATCATTTGTCGAAAATTCTCGACCGATTTCACTTTTTCCATCTTCCGCGTGAAACAGCCCGGTATTTTCCCGGCAAAACACATACCTGCAGCTATAGGAACACCTGCCATGGCTATGCCGACAATCCTGTTTATTTCAGGCGCCTCATGGCGGGCCATTTTCGCTAAAGCTGAACACACCTCAGCAAAAACATCTGGAAAAGACAGAAGTGGACGAAGTTGAATGTAGAGAGGGCTGTACAGGCCTGAGACTAGGGTCCATCCATCTGGTTTGTCCCTGTAGAAAGTCCTGATCATACGATTTTGATATAGCAGCCGTAAAATTGTTTTTGCCAAATCAAGTTTTTCCTCAAGCCACGACATCGTGCGCCTCCTGAAGTTTTGAGAATCAAATAACCCAATTATCTTTATACAACTACCACAAATTAAAAATTTGCAGCCTCACCAGACTGCGATTGGTAAAATCCAATAATTGCCTTCAACGCTTACAATATTATCTTTTACGTCCCGCCATCAAGAATAATCGGGCCCGTTCCATTGAAACAGTCAAGGACCCGTAAGTTGACTGAATCAACACAATATATTATTTTGAAACACTAATCTTTAAAAGTGCGACTCTATTTGCAAGGAATTTTTATGCTCTCAGGTCAGGATGTTCTTATAGTAGGGGTACGGGAAGGCGGCTACGGCGCTTCAATAGCAAGGGCCCTTGTGATCTCCGGCGCTAGGGTATTCGGGACTTCTCTTGATCCTGATAACCCTCGAGAACAGGATTTCTTTACCAACGCTGGCATTAGGCTCCTCTCAACGCCCCTAAAGTTCGATAGTGACCGTCGCGATCAGGTGTTCGAGTCTTTGGAACGTATCGTCAACGAACTCAAGTCCTTTGGTGTATCGCGACTTGAAGCTGTGATTCACACGGTCGCTGGCGGCTTCCCCAGACAACCTTCTGTAATGAAGGCCGTTGGTGACATTCTCAAAGGCAAACATACATTTAGCGACATGGCTACAGCCGTCAAAAGAAATGTCTACTATGTGAACTCAGGGTCTTTCCTCGATCTCGCAGACGGTCTAGAAAGACTGTCGGACGGACAAACGCAATTTGCAGCGCTTACCTACCGGGGTGATCTACCCTATTTCATAAGTGATACTAAAGCTTACCTGGAAAAGCTCGCCGTACGCATGGCGCGCCACGGGAAGCGTTCTTTGATAGCCGCATTACCCGAAGCATGGACCCAGTCGTCCCAGTTCTTTACGGGAATCGAACTTGCCGTCATTTACCACTACCTGACTGAATTGAAACCAATCAGCGCTTCGATTCCGCAAATCCAACCACTATTCTATTCAATGGAGACGGAACTGGCTGCTCTGGATGGCTTTGGGCGACTTCTGAACAGAATAGATATAAGACTGCATCTGAGATGGCGTTCAATAGTAGAAACTTCGGATGTTGTGAAGCTCAATCAGTTTGTAAGTGAATTTTTTGCCGAATTACGCTACGATGGAACGTTTGCCGTCCTTCGACGAGCTGTAGAAATAATATCGGACTTTGTCCGTGAGGCGTCAGGAATAATCTTTGTCAACAACTTGTTAGATTCAGGGAATTATTCGTCCGGCGATGTGCGCCAAGTGAGATATCACGATCTAGATGGAAACACAGCCATTGGTTTGGCGGCGCCCAGAAACAGGCCTGCGTCTGAAACAATTAAGGAACGTAGCTGGATAACATTTGAAAAACCTGAAATCGCAAAGACGCTGGCCATGTATGGTCCCAACTTTCTTTTTCTCGATCGGGTAGTAATGGAAGCTGGAGAACTCCACGAAGGGATGAAGGGTTTTGCGCGCTACACAGTGCCAACACCTGACATAAACCCATTAATGAAAGAACATTTTGTGAACATGCCTGTGTTTGGCGGACATCTTCAAATGGAAGCGGTAGCGCAATTTGCGGCTTTTATGGTATTGAAATTGCTTAAGAGTCACAGGGCGCTTCCCATTCTCACAGGGACGGCTTTCCCTGACCTGAACACTATGGCGCCCCCAGGTGAAACCTTGACTATGATGGGTGTCATTAACATGCCGGACAAAAGAGATCTGGTTTTAGACGCTTTTATAGAAAATCGCTACGCCAGGACTTATGGCACTATTAAAGGAATGATCCTCAATGAACGTCTTGTAAAAAAGATGCTTGCTTCTTTTAACTCAGGGGAACCTGATTTGGATTAGGGACTCATGCACACGCCACGGTGGGATATCGCTCTATCTGAAGACAAAGTCGCCGAACTCGGGTTGGTCGTCAAAGGGTCGAATCAGGCGGGATTTTTGATACTCTGCCACAACAACCCCGATCCGGATACTCTTGCCGGCGCTTTCGGCTTTGCTTATCTGCTTCAGAAGAAATTCAACATGAGATGTGTAATTGGTTACGGGGGAGTAATGACAAGGGCAGAAAACAAGGCCATGGTCAACAGACTCAGGATCCCCGTTAAGAGAATGCGCTATGAGGATTTAAGTCAATATAGCGCAGTCGCTCTTATTGACGCTCAACCAATTACTGGAAACAATCTCATTGACTTTCGAGCTGTAAGTCAACTTTTAGTAGTAATCGATCATCATGCTTTACGTAAAGGCTCTCTGAAATCGCCTTTCCATGACGTTAGACCCACATATGGGGCTACGTCCACAATTATAACCGAATACCTAGTGGCTGCGGAACTTACCCCAACACGATCAGTGGCCAACGCTTTGTTATACGGCATAAAGACCGATACTAATTCATTGATCAGGAGTTGCTGCAAGGCAGATTATCATGCTTTCAGCTACCTTTCATCTCTTTCAAATCCGAGGGTCCTGGGATGTATTGAAAAACCGGCGCTCCCAATGGACTATTTCAGCGACTTTCAAAAGGGCCTGGCCAAAACTCACATATATCGAGATGTGGCGTGTTCTTTTCTTGGACGAGTTAGAACAGATTCTATCATACCGGAACTCGCCGATTTGCTCTTGCGAATCGAAGGAGTTACATGGTCTTTGTGTATGGGAGAGTATGAAGATATGATGCTAATATCGTTGAGGTCCAAATCTCGTACCCAAATGTCAGGCCTTTTACTGAGAAAGCTCGTAGGGAAAACGGGTTCAGCAGGCGGTCACAAGGATCTTGCCGGCGGTCAAATAGTGATGTCAACATTAACTGATCAACAGAAAAGTTCTTTATCTTCTAAATTGATTACAAAATTCCTGAAAATGCTAAAAAGAGAGAACGTTACGTCGAAGCCGTTGGTACGCGATGATTAGGTCTTATCCTAATTAGAAATCATGTTTTGTCTCCAAGCAATTGAAGGTTTACGCAGTAATTTGGCGTTTCATCCCGTAGTAACACCTTCAGAATGTTTTCTTTAACCAGCGCCCCTATAGCCACATGATTTTGCTCAGTCACGCCAGCTATATGCGGCGTTGCAAAAACATTCCCCATTCTCAAAAGCGGATGATTGGGGTCAACTGGTTCAGTAGCAAAAACATCCAGCCCTGCGCCAGCGATCAGTTGATTTTCTAGAGCCAAGACTAGGTCCGCCTCATTAACAACCGGCCCACGGGACACGTTGATCACAAACGCTGAACTTCTCATACGTTTAAAAAGACTCATGTCAAAAAGATTACGGGTTTCGTTTGTAAGCGTCACAGTGGATATTACAAAGTCCACTCTTTCAGCCATGTCCAAAAGATCCGATGTGTCGCCGACTCTTCTGACCCCGATTGCAATCTCTATCAATGGGGCCGGTGTTCTCCTTATGGCGTCGACTTGCATTCCGAGGGCGATCAATTTTCGCGCCAACGCTTGTCCAACCTTACCGAACCCTACAATCAACGCTGTTTTTTCAAAAAGGGCCTGACCCACAGGGAAGCCACAAACACTGTTTCGCAATGACGAAAAACATTCCCGGATCCTTCTGGAAAGTCCCATCATAAGAAAAACGGCGTGTTCCGCTGTTGAATCAGCGTTTGGCGTCTCGTCCCCCGGCACATTACATACCCTGACCCCCAACTCGGTAGCCGCGTTTATATCGACACCTTCAAGACCAACACCCCATTGCTGGATAAGCTTCACGGGGCCTGCCTCAATGACTGAACGGTCAACCCTGGCCACAAGCGGTATCAACACGTGAGCGTCGCGAGCGGCTGATATCAGATTCTCATTGGGACAATTCACCACTTCATGCTGCGGAAGTAGCTTCTTCAGGTGTTCAACAGAGCTGGCAAATGTGGTCCCACAAAACAGGATTTTCATGACCATTCCTTCTATGCGTTCAATCTGAGTTGCGCAACCGTCAATACTGACCAACAACGGTAATTGTGAACCCTTGGCTTCCGTCTATCGGACAAATGTTAGCTTCAAGATATGCTGCAATAGGAAACAATGGACATGTGTTACCGGGAACCAGGAACCTAGGTAGCTCCAAACCCAGTATCTCAGACCTTCCGTTTCCATATCTCCTTGCCATCAGGGGTTCTTCTGGTGAAGGCGCTCCAGGATCAATTGGAATTTTAATATTTCTGATTTGTCGGGTTCTCTCGCACACGACTATTATGCTTTGAACATTGTGAGCCTGATCCACTCTATCGGCGCCCTGGACAAAACGTTCCCTGTAGCCACAGGAGGCGCAAGACACATCTATAACAGCAACCTCCGACATTGCGTCCACACAGGCCGAGAGAATCAGCAAAACCATGATAAGCGGCAGGAAATGATGTCGACTTGTCATCTCTCTATCCATCGCTCCCACGTCGTCTCATAACCTTATTATCAGAGCGTTCTATTCTGTGGTCCAAAGATAGGAAATTAGCACATTTTTGAAGAAATAGCGGGCAATTAATTACGTCCGATCCATTTGGAACGTACAATTTCACTTACTTCGTCGTGAAAAAGCTCAATATCATCAAGTGAGTTCAAGTTCTTACACGAAATAGAATTCATGGCGTCCAGACAAATAGTCGATATTTGATGAAATGGAATTCGACCGTTAAGAAACATGTCCACAGCCACTTCATCAGCAGCGTTTAGTATCACAGGGCTAACTGTCTCATTTTCATTAAGCGCGTCATAAGCTGCTTTAAGCAGAGGAAACTTATTTGTATCTGGTCTTTCAAAAGTAAAAGGGGAAATACTCGAGAAATCAATAGGCTTTGTTCCTGAACACATCCTGTTGGGAAAACCCAATGCGTAGCTGATTGGTATTTTCATATCTGTTGCGCCTATCTGAGCCAAGATCGATCCATCACCAAACTCGACCATGGAATGGACCAGACTTTCAGGATGTATTACCACTTCTATGTTATCGGCCTCGACCCCGAACAACCACCTTGTCTCAATTACCTCCAGACCTTTGTTCATAAGTGTCGCTGAATCCACCGTCACTTTAGGACCCATTTTCCATCTTGGATGCCTCAGCGTCTCATCCCTGGTAACCAAGGCCATTTCTTCAATGGATTTTCTCAGGAAAGGACCTCCGGAAGCCGTAAGCAGGATCCTTTTCACCACATGGCGCCTATTACCCTCAAGACACTGAAAGATGGCTGATTGCTCCGAGTCAACCGGAGTTAGGGTTATCTTCGAAGCCTGGACTGCGTCCATAAAGGACTTGCCGGCCAAAACCAAGACTTCTTTAGTGGCTAGAGCGAGGTCCTTTTTAGCTGCCAATGTCCAAAAAGCCGGGCGTAATCCGACACTACCAGGGAGCGCCCCTACAACTATGTCCGCAAAATCCGCCTTCGATGCCGCCTCAAGACCTTCTGCCCCACAGAATATTTTTGTTGGTCCTGAGTAATCGCGCAAGAGACCCCGTAGTTCTACAAAAGCCTTTTCGTTCGACACTGACACCAAGTCCGGACAAAATTCCCGAATCTGAGACTCTACTAGACTAACATTGGAACCAGCAGCCAAAGCGGCTATTCTAAATTCTCCACCGTTACATCGGACTACGTCAAGGGCCTGAATCCCAATAGAGCCGGTTGAACCAAGGATTGAAATTCCTTTCATGAGAAGACTCCCAAGCCCGACAGGACGACGAAGTAGAAAACAGTAGGAATAGCAGGAATGAGGCTGTCAGCTCGATCCAGAACCCCGCCGTGTCCGGGAATTATGGAGCCAAAATCCTTTATTTCAAGTCTTCTTTTCAAGGCGGACGCGCAAAGATCACCTATTGGAGCCACTATGGCAATTATGACGCTGAGTTGAAACAATGCCCATAGGGGAGCCAAGTTTGGCGCAATAAGTTTCATCAACAACATGCCTAGTAAATTCCCCCCGAAACCGCCTATTAATCCTTCTATGGTCTTGGAGGGACTCACATGAGTCGACAAACGGCGCCTGCCCAAGTATTTACCTCCGAAATAGGCCCCGGCGTCTCCCAAACAAACAACCACTAGAGAGAATATTACCCATAGGTTCCCATTGTTCATGCGAGATAGCGGAACCGCATGCGCAAGAGGAACAACGAGGTAGGCGCAGGCGAAAATGATCTGCGAAGCAGATTCGATGGTATTCTCAATAACATTGTAAAGGAAAAGATGGATCCCTAAAATTACTAGAGGAGCGAAAACCACAATCGTAGGTATCGCTCTAACAGGACAAATGTAAAAAAAGAACATTATTGACGTTGAAAAAAGTATTGCTAGAACTTTTGAAGAGTTGGAACGTAATCCAGGCAATTTTGACGCAAGTTCCCAAGTTCCAATTAAAACAAATATCGCTACAAGTACCGAAATAGCCTCTACCCCTCCGAATAATAAAGTCGGTAATATTATAGCGGCCAATACGGCGGCGGTGATGACTCTCAAACCCAGCATTTTCATTCCTTAAGATTGGGACTGAATTTGTTCGGAGATTTTTCCATAGCGGCGCTGCCTGGAACGAAATTCTTCGATGGCCTTCCAAAAGGAATTTTCATCGAAGTCCGGCCACAACTGATCCGTGAAATAAAGTTCAGCGTAGGCTAACTGCCAAAGCAAAAAATTACTTATTCGAATCTCACCGCCAGTTCGTATCAAGAGATCTGGATCGGGCAAATTTGCAGTGTTAAGGCATGACGAAAACACACTGTCGTTAACGTCTTCGTTTTTCATGCTCCCCGAGAGCAAAGCTTCGTGAACTTTCAAAGCCGCGGAGATTATCTCCTGCCTTCCACCATATGATAGAGCCACGGTGAGGACCATTGTTCGATTTTTTGAAGTTTTGGCAAGAGCGGCCTCGATCTTGTTTTTGACAAATGCCGGCAAACGTTTTGTCTGACCAATAATATTAAAACGAATGTCGTTCTTGTGAATTTCATCAATTTCAGAATCAATAAACTGCGATAGCAGTTTCATCAGTCCGGAAACTTCAGACTCCGGCCGCTGCCAGTTTTCGGTCGAGAACGCATACAAAGTCAGGAATTTGATTCCGTTGCTCCGGCAAAATTCGACCGCTCGACGTACAGATTTCGCTCCCTGTCTATGTCCTTCAAGACGAGGCATAAAACGCTTTTTAGCCCAGCGTCCATTGCCATCCATTATTATGGCGACATGGGTAGGAAGCGCGTTGGTAGATTGATCAGAATTGGGGCTCAACAAAATCACTCACAAATTCATGGGTAGGATACTGAGGAAAAGGGCCTAGATGTCATATCTCCATGATTTCAGACTCTTTGTCAGCCATGACCACATCAACCTTGCCTATATATTCGTCAGTCGTCTTTTGGACTCTCTCCTGGGCCTTGTGAAGATCATCCTCGGAAATCTCTTTGTCTTTTTTCAAATCTTTTAAAAGTTCATTTGTATCGCGTCGGTGGTTTCTGATTTGTACCTTGAATTCCTCACCCAGCTTTTTGACTATTTTGACCAACTCTTTTCTTCTCTGAGAAGTAAGAGGTGGCAGAACCACTCTAATGACTTTTCCGTCATTCATTGGGTTGAGGCCAAGATCCGACTTTAAAATCGCCTTCTCGATATCGGGCACAGCCTGCGAATCCCAAGGCTGAATAGCGATCTGCCGAGGTTCTGGGATTGAAAGAGTCGCCAACTGATTCAAGGGGGTCGGTGTCCCGTAGTAATTGGGTGTTATACCGTCAAGGAGCGCAAGCGACGCCCTTCCCGTCCGGATTCGTTTCAGGTCCTTTTTTAGGGCCTCTATGGACTTATCCATCGCAGACTTCAATTCAATGAGCGCATCTTCTAACATAACTGCTCCAGTATATTCTGTTCACTTGAGGTTACGGTTTGCAAATCAAGCTACGATCATTGTGCCTACCTTTTGACCAACCAACGCTCTTTTTATGTTCCCCTGAACATGAAGGTCAAGCACAATCGTGGGGATTAGGCGTCTCCCAAGAATTTCAACACTAGCAGCGTCAATCACTTTGAGTCGCCTTTGTATTACTTCATCGGAGCTTATGGATTCAAATCGAGTTGCATCCGAATATTTCCTGGGGTCCTTGTCGTAAACACCATCAACCTGCGTGGCCTTGATCATAACTTCAGCCTGCATTTGGACCGCTCTCAATGCGGCGGCCGAATCAGTTGTAAAACAAGGGTTTCCAGTCCCTCCCGCGAAAATCACCACTTCATTTCGGCTCAAACAGGCCATCAGGTTTTCCCGAGAAAAGACATCAACGAACATTCCAACATCAAAAGATGACATGACCCGACAACCTTGTCCCTGGGCCTCCACTGCGGATTTCAGCGCAATAGCATTGATCACTGTGGCGACCATTCCCATCTCATCACCAACCAGTGGAGCCGCTCCGATAGA
>JACWAG010000379.1 GCA_014874425.1 Syntrophaceae bacterium
GATAAAGTCTTCCAAGATGGCCAAATTCATGAATGAAAGAATCTCTGGAATTAGTGTCCCGGATTCGTGGGTAAAGCGACTTGAAGGAGTCCCAACAGCAAAGGCTAAGGACGTTTGCGTTGAAATGACGTCCGAACTTCTCCGGGAACTCGCTCCCATGTGTCAGGGTGTTCATTTCATGCCTCTTGGATGGTCGGACGCGGTACCACGTATTATCGACAGCTCTATTAAATAGATTTCTCGATCCACGATTCTGCCTTAGGGTTCAAATGGAACTTACGAGTCAAGAAAAACTGACCAGAAAATTTCGTTGTTTGAAATGCGGACACGGCTGGGAGGTCCCTTTCGGAGGTGGTCGTCAACTTGTGTGCCCCAAGTGCGGCAGCATGACCATTAGCCGGACCAATCCAGGGGAAAGACCATGGTGTTGTAGCGGATCTCGCAAAAAAAAGTGTAGACGGGGGGAACCCGAGTAAGCGGATGTATGGATATGCAAAGGTAGCCATATTTTCATGTCTCGTAAACTCGGCGCTTGTCTTGGCAAAGTACTATTTGGGCGAGACTTCTGGCAGCCTCGCCCTTAAAGCCGACGCTGTACATTCATTCGCCGACGTAATTTCTTCGCTTACAATATTTTTGGGCATAATAATTGCCGACCGCAAGACTAAGACATTCCCAGAGGGACTATACAAAGTCGAAAATCTTGTGGCGTTTTTTTCTTCCTTTTTTATCTTTTACGCTGCGTATGAAATTGCGTCCCAAGCCATCTGGGAAACATTCCCCGGCGGAATAACTAATGTCGTGCTGGTTACGGCCGGCTTGGTCCTTATCATGGGAGTGACCGCCGTATTCTCAAGGTATGAGTTGAAGATCGGTCTTGAAGTCGGATCTCCAAGCCTCGTGGCGGACGCCAAGCACGTTTCAACCGACATATTGGCGTCGTCAGTCATTCTGTTCGGCATCCTGGGAACGTATTGGGGATATCCTATAGATCGTTATATAGCGATGCTGGTCGCGGCTCTTGTGGCTTACACCGGGGCGCAGATAATGATCGAGGCGGTAAAGGTCCTTCTGGAAGCGACCCTGGACTACCCTACCCTGGACGGAATAAGGAAAATTCTGGAGAACCAGGATCACGTCAAAAAAATACTCAGTATAGGAGGCCGCAATTCCGGCAGGTTCAAGTTTGTTGAAATATCTCTTTCAACGGACCTAAAGCTCCTCAGTGAGGCGCACGAAAGAACTTCTGAAATAGAAGAAGAAATTCTGGACATGTACCCCAGTATAGACAAGGTCCTTATACATTACGAACCCGAACAAAAAGAGGTCGAACTCATCGCGGCGCCACTGAATGTGGCTGAGGGAGACACCCCTGATGACAAATCAGAACTATCCCAACACTTTGGAGAAACGCCCTATTTTGCGATCATAGAGCGAAGCTCATCCCTGAAGACCGTATCTATAAAGAGTTATCAAAATAACGCTTTTAAGGATCTTGATCGAAAGAAAGGGGTTAAGACCGCTGAAATGCTCGCGGAACTTGATGTTGATGAGGTCCGAACACCGATTACACTCGAAGGTAAAGGATCGGGTTATGCTCTTGACGCCCTGCAAATTAGAATCGTGATGACTCCCGCTAAAACGCTGGAAGAGCTAATTACGGAGTTGAAACAAGAATTGGGATAATCAGCCTTGGGCAATAATCATGATCATTGACTGAAACAAATCTCAATAAGTGTTTAATTCTCTGAACGGATGCGTTCAAATTCAGCCATTTAGATGCGGCGATCTTACAGTCTTCCTAGAATCGCCGACAGGGCCTTCCTCACAAAAGGCTACTTCTCGATAGAATAGCTGAATTACGACTGGTCCTTGAACGATAAGGGGAACCCATGATTCCCGCCGATAGCCTGAAAGGAAGACACAATGAACGGCGCAACAGAACACCAGGAAATCCAGCCCGAAAAAAGACCACAAATAGGCATATTAAGAATCCTTTTCTTGGGAGTTATCGCGACAACGCTATTGGGCTCGTTGATTCTGTTACCGGTTAAAGCATACGTGGCGACCGGTCTCCAATGGGCCCATGGACTTGGTTTTTTGGGACCATTGTTTGTAGCGGCTTTTTACATCCTGGCGGCCGTCCTGTTCTTGCCTGGTTCGGTAATCACACTCGGCGCAGGTTTCCTGTTCGGGGTCCCAATCGGTTTTATCACGGTTTTGGTTGGCGCAAACCTTGGAGCGTGGGCTGCGTTTCTCGTGGGTAGAAGGATTGCCAGAAATTGGGTCGAACAAAAAGTAAAAGGGAATCCAAAATTTCTGGCTATAGACCGAGCATTGGGAAGAGAGGGATTTAAAATTGTATTGCTGCTGAGATTGAGCCCCGTGTTCCCGTTCGACCTCCTGAACTATGCCCTTGGTATTACTAAAGTCTCATTCAGAAACTTTGCTCTAGCCTCGGCAATAGGTATGGTTCCGGGCACTCTCATGTATGTCTATTTCGGCTCAGCGGCGAGATCTCTTACGGACGTAGCTACCGGCAAGGTTGAGGGTGGATTAGCCGGACAGGCGTTCTTTTGGGTGGGGCTAATAATGACCATCGTTATAGCGTTGTTTGTAACCAGACTGGCTCGCAAGAGCCTGAAGGAAGCAGAGGCGTCGGCAGTCACTGACTCCAGAAAGTCCCCAGCGCTGAATCCACTTCTTTCGAACCATAAAATGCAGGTCCTTCCTGATGACGAATACAACCGAGAACTGGTATCTAATACTCGCCCTACAAGCTGGATTAATCCTCAAGCCGCAGATCGCTATAATCTTGTAGTCATTGGAGCAGGGACCGCAGGGCTCGTAACGGCGGCAGGCGCCGCCGGCCTCGGCGCAAGAGTAGCCCTTGTGGAGCGCAACCTTTTAGGAGGGGATTGTCTGAATTACGGTTGTGTGCCCTCCAAGGCCCTCATTCGTTCATCCAGAGCGTACGCTGAGATCCGAGACTCCCATAATTACGGAATTGAGGTGGACCCAGAGGTAAACATCAATTTCTCGTCGGTGATGGAACGCATGAGAAGACTCCGGGCCAAGATCAGCCATCATGATTCTGCGCAGCGTTTCAAAGATCTGGGAGTGGACGTTTTCCTGGGACATGCTCGATTCACTAGCTCAAATGCAATAGAGGTCGATGGCCGGACCTTGCGGTTCAGGAAGGCGGTGATTGCTACCGGAGCTCGCGCTGTACGCCCTGGAATCAAGGGCCTGACTGAGGCCGGTTCTCTCACGAATGAGACGGTGTTTTCACTTACCGCAAGACCTTCAAGGATTGCGGTGATAGGAGGGGGCCCCATCGGCTGCGAAATGGCGCAGGCATTCCAGAGGTTGGGTAGTCAGGTGAGTCTTTTTCACAAGAATGACCACATACTCGACCGTGAGGACAGAGACGCTGCGAGAATCATACAAAACAAGTTCGTCAGGGAAGGTGTACAACTGATACTCAACGCTAACCTTAAAGAAGTTGAGACGGTCAATGAGGAAAAGGTAATTCATTTCGAGGTGAACGGAACGAAGAATTCCGTTGCTGTGGACGAAATTCTCGTAGGCGCTGGCCGAGCGCCGAATGTTGAGAATCTCAATCTGGAAGCCGCTGGGGTCCAATATGATACGCGCAGGGGTGTCTTTGTTGATGATTACCTACAGACCACAAACCCTTCCATTTTTGCGGCGGGTGACATTTCGATGAATTACAAGTTTACTCACATGGCAGACGCTGCGGCTCGAATCGTAATTCAGAACGCTCTATTCAAGGGTTCCAAGAAACTCAGCGCTCTCACTGTGCCGTGGTGCACCTATACCGATCCCGAGATCGCCCATGTGGGCATGTATGAGAGGGATGCGGCTAAACAAGAGATACCCGTAGATACATTCGTGAAACCTATAGCGGAGGTGGACAGAGCGATGCTGGACGGGGAGGATGAAGGATTCGTGAAGATTCATGTGAAAAAAGGGACTGACAAGCTCCTCGGAGCGACAATCGTAGCCACCCATGCTGGTGAAATGATAAGCGAACTCACTCTGGCCATGGTGGGCAAGTTAGGATTGGGGACCATTTCCGGAGTGATCCATCCTTATCCGACTCAAGCGGACGCGATCAAACAGGCTGCCGACGCGTACAGTCGGACCCGGCTCACCCCTTTTGTGAAGAAACTGTTTACGAAATGGTTTTCCTGGACACGTTGAGACAAGACTGTAAAAGTCTATATTGTTAGGAGGAGACTCATGGATAGCTACTATGATCCCAAAGACCTGCCGAAATTCGCTGACATCGGCGAAGAAGCCCCCGAGCTAGCAAAGAAGTTCTTCGATTATTACGGAGCAGTGTTTGCCGAAGGGGACCTTACTGAGCGAGAGAAGGCGCTTATTGCATTGGCCGTAGCTCATGCTATCCAGTGTCCATATTGTATTGACGCTTACACTCAGACCTGTCTTGAAAAGGGAGCTAGTCTCGGTGAAATGACCGAGGCGATTCATGTAACGACGGCTATCAGAGGCGGAGCTTCGCTCGTTCATGCCACCCAAATGAGGAAAATCGCCAAGAAGCTGTCCATGTGAGTCACGGAGGCTGTCATGTCACAGAAAACCGCCCCCCTAGCCACCGCTCCGGATGTGAGCGCCGAGTTCTCCCAAAGGCCCGGGATACTACCTTTTGCGCAGACATTGGTCGAGCATGGACTTGATCTCATAAGAGGAGAAACCACCACTCTTCAGATTAACTTGGGATTCTTATGCAACCATGCTTGCCGACACTGCCACCTGGAAGCTGGGCCTGGCCGCACGGAACTCATGAACCGCAAAACGGTTGACGCAGTAGTCGCCTATGCCCGACGGGAACGCTTCCAGACTGTAGATATCACCGGCGGCGCTCCGGAGCTAAACCCGAACCTGGGCTATCTCATCGAAACGATAGCTCCCGAAGCCCCGAGGTTGATGCTTCGGGTGAACCTCACTGCGATAGCCCAACAGAACACCAACTACTTGCTGGATCTGTGCATGGCTAACCGGGTGGTTATGGTGGCGTCGTTTCCTTCCGTGAGTTCTTCCCAGACCGACGCTCAGAGGGGAACAGGAGTATTGGATAGGAGCGTCACCATGCTTGCGAAACTTAATGCCTTGGGTTATGGGAAAAATGGAACTGGCCTCGAACTGAATTTGGTATCCAACCCAACGGGCGCTTTCTTGCCAGTTGCCCAGTCTCAGGCCGAGAAGAAATTCAGGAGCGATCTCGAACGAAAGTGGGGAATTTCTTTCAACAACTTGTTTACGTTCGCGAATGTGCCGTTGGGGAGGTTCCTGACATGGCTCATAGACTCCGGGAACCTCGATTCATACATGAAAAAGCTGTCTGCTGGCTTCAACCCTTGCGCTGTCGCGGGATTGATGTGTCGAACATTATTGTCCGTGAATTGGGAGGGCTATTTGTTCGATTGCGATTTCAACCTGTCGAGAGGGGTCTACCTTGCTGGTCATAAGCGACATGCATCTGAGATGGAAGGGTTACCGCGACCTGGAACTCGCATACCTACTGGCAATCATTGTTATGCGTGCACAGCCGGGTCGGGATTTTCCTGAGGCGGATCGATTGTGACCCAGGTGGGTCCTTGAAAACTCAGAGACGAAACCACAAGCCACGCAGTGAGGCAATCTAGTCAAATAAGGAACGGGAATAACATAGCCGTTATTATTCCTGCGTTTAAAAAGGAGAATGCCATTGCAAGTGTTATAGTCACAGTCAGGAGTGCGTAGATGACGTACAACCGCTCAACCGATGACACTCCAAAGATAGCTGCCGAGCACGGGGCAATGGAGAGTCTTCTCTCCAAAAAAAGTAATAAGGATATTATTATAATATTTTGTCGCTACCCGGAGCCCGGAACAACCAAGACCCGTTTAATTCCAGCGCTTGGGCCGCAGGGCGCAGCGGATTATCACAGACTTCTCTCCGAACTGATAGTTAGTTGCGCCCGGGATTTCGTCAAACTTTATCCAAGGACGGTCATCGAGATCTTTTACACTGGAGGTAACGAGGCATTAATGAAGGATTGGCTCGGAGCCGACCTTTTGTATGTCGAGCAACCGTTAGGTGACCTCGGGAGCCGAATGCAATCCTCTTTCGACAGTGCATTCTTAAAAGGAGCAGGCAACGTTGTCATTTTTGGAACCGATGTCCCTGCCCTTTCCGTTAACTTACTCGAAGAGGCTTTTAAAAAACTTGAGTCCCACGACATGGTCCTTGGACCATCTGAAGACGGCGGTTATTACCTCATCGGTTTCAATCGACCATTTAACGGTCTTTTCCAAGGCATAGCATGGGGCACTCACACCGTGGCGGCGGACACTCTGAGGCTGGCAAGACAGCATCATCTGGCATATGACTTGATAAAGCGTCTCAAAGATGTTGACAGACCGGAAGACCTGATCATCCACAAAGGACATCCGCTCCCAACGGCTGATTTCCGGGAGCCTAGCGCCATTCGCTCTTCGCTGAAATCAATTTCGGTAATAATCCCAACTCTGAACGAGGAATCAAACATTGCCAACACCTTAGCCACGGTTATGGGTTTCGATAATGTGGAGATTATTGTGGTTGATGGCGGCAGTACAGACGGAACCGTAGACATAGCGCGCGACCACAACGTAAAAGTAATGTCTGGCCCTCAGCGCAAGGCTGTTCAGATGAATCTGGGCTCAATGGTAGCGGGCGGCGAATTTATAGTTTTTCTTCATGCGGATACGGTCATGCCAGATGGGTGGATTGATCACGTTTACCGCGAGCTACAACGACAAGGAGTGGTCGCAGGGGCATTCAGGCTTCGTATCGATTGCAACCGGTGGAGTATGCGCTTGATTGAGTTGCTGGCAAATTTCCGGTCTCGAAGGTTGGGAATGCCTTATGGCGATCAAGCTATATTCATCAAAGCCGATATCTTTAGAGCGGTGGGCAGGTTTGTTAACCAGCCCATAATGGAAGATTTCGAATTGATGAGACGCCTGAGCAAAAGCGGAAAAGTAAGTATTGCTCCAGCAGCCATCCTGACGTCCGCCAGACGATGGGAGAAACGTGGGATCTGGGCAACGACTTTGATTAACCAGGTTATTATAGTCGCGTATTCGCTTGGAATCTCTCCCAAGCTATTGGCGCGATTCTACGGACGGTAATGTGAGACTCCTCGATTCCTTGTTTGCTCAGGCGCCAGGCCCCATAATAATCCAGGAGAGATCGAAAATCTGGGAATCGACAGAGTGCCGACAATCACTTCATTGAGGAATGTTCTTTACAACTCAAGAAGGGATGCCTCGGATTTCTCTTGCCTTTGCCCCTCTTTTATCAAACCAGTGCTGTAACCCACCCATGTAAGTATAAACAACCGGCGTCAAATAAAGGGTAACCACCTGTGATAGCAACAATCCGCCAACAACAGCAAGCCCCAGGGGTTGCCTTGAATCCCCTCCGGCCCCGAACCCAATAGCGATTGGCGTCATACCTGCTATAGCCGCTATTGTTGTCATCATGATCGGACGGAAACGCACCACTGAGCC
>JACWAG010000380.1 GCA_014874425.1 Syntrophaceae bacterium
ACTTCGAGCAGTTCTTGGCGCAAGAATTCCAGATCTGCAAAAGCGGCCGGGTCGATAATTGATAATCGTTCAGCAAGAATATTGTCTTGAAGGCAATAGCGAACCCATTCTGCAAAATCGTTGTTGTATTCAGGCTCATCGAACCTATACCTCAAAAGCCCGCCCCAAAAATGATGATATATGCTCCCGAGCGGGATATCCTGTAAATGATCCCTCATTTCTTTTAGGTTTCTGGCCTTCTTCCCGATTGCTATGTTCAACAGCGCACAATCTTTTACGATAAAGGGTTCAGCGTTGGTATTTGTGGACATCTTCACCTCTGTAACCTCAGACTATTATTGCAATATGGATACGTGTTGACTCTAGGCGGTTGGCCGTCAATCTCCGGAATATCATCGAACGGGCCCCACTCAGGCGGTTTGCGCATACTGCTCCTTTCCTTCGCCCATGAGTAACGCCACCGGAAAACTTTGTAATACGTCTCCGACAGACAGGGCGTCGCCCTCGGAAAGTACCTCACCCGTAATAACATTCCGCCATTCTACCGGCCCGAAGTCAGGCATTATCACCTCAGTGTCCTGCCATGTTTGTCTTCCAAGAGGAAAATCTCCCTCTTGAACCAGGTGACTGAGAAGCCTCGGAGCAATGACAATGGCCCATTGCTGGTGATACCTCCGGGCAAACGCGATGACATGGCCCCTGAATCTTCCCACCGATTCGAGGGGAATGTAATCGCCCTCCCGGAAGATTTCTCGATGGCGTCTTCTCGCTTTGAGCGCCCGATAAATGAGAAAGAGCTTAATCCTTCCATCTTCTCTCGTGCCAAGGAGATCTTCGATCAATCGGCCAATATGCGAATCTTCCTGTTCTCGGATGCTTGCGAGCATTGCGAGTCTTTTTTCAAAATCTACAGGCCGGCGATTGTCAGGGTCCACTAAGCTTAGGTCCCACAGTTCAGTCCCTTGATAGAAATCGGGCACACCGGGTGATGTAATCTTAATAAGCGTCTGCGAGAGAGAGTTGAGAATACCGAAATGAGCGACTCTCCTGGTGAAAGGGACCAGTTCTTTCAGAAATGAGTTGTCCCCTGAACGGGCCAGTATTTTCTCAGCAAATGAAACATAGGCGTCTTCGTACTCGATGTCGGGCTTTAGCCACGCGGTATGGACCTTTGCCTCTCTGACAGCTTTAACAATATATTCCTTTATTCTTTCAATGAAATTGGGGTAATCGGCGCCTGAGAATGGAAATGCGCCTATAATCGTCTGGTATAAGAAATATTCGTCGTTTCTATCCGGAGCGGCCGAGCCACGAACACGTTTCTTTTTACCCCTGTTTATTTTGATCCATGTTCGGATTTTTCTCAGCCACTCGTCCGGCATCTCGGACAACACATTTATTCTGGCGCGAACGTCTTCGCCTCTTTTGGTATCGTGAGTGGATGTGGTGTTCAAGGAATCCGGCCACAAGTCTTTCTTCTTCGTGTTGAACATGTGAAATTCTTCAAGCGAGCATCCAAAGTGGTCCGGCCGTCCACCCACCTCATTGAGTGACACGAGCCTGTTGTACACGTAGAGTGTCGTATCTTCAACTCCTTTCGCCATGATCGGCCCGGTAAATTGCTGAAACCTCATGACAAAGATAAGCCAACTGCTCTTCTCTTCATCAGAAACATAATCGGGAAAATCCAGGAGAAGGAATCTTCGTAAGAACGTAAGTCCATGTAATAGAGCCGGGAAATTGGCTATCGCCCAGTCCACCGCATCCAAAATATATTTCCTGTCGTTGTCCGACACCACAACATCGCTAATGTAGGACCTGTAGACGGGAAACGCTGCAAGGACTTCGGTCAAGGCTCTTTGCAACGCATTGAGGGTTATGTCGCTTCCATGACGGTCCCGACTGGAGATATCTTTCAGGAGTTGGGCAAGGTTGTGGACATCGCTTGCCATATCTTCCTGGATAATTAGCCGTTTGTTGTGCGTCGCTACATCTGCATACAAGCTCTTTGAGCCTGTTACGCTCGAATAGATTCTGCTGAACGCTCGCACATTCTCTTTTTGACAAAATAATTCGTTGACATGATTTGTAAAATCATAGCCGGTGGTTCCCTGAACCGGCCAGAAATGTGGCAGGTCTTCCTTGAGATTAAGTATTTTTTCGACGACGATATAGGTTGTCGGCGCCTTCTTTCTCATTTCTTGAAGGTAGGATGTCGGATCGTATAGCCCATCGATATGGTCAATTCTTAAACCGGTTACGATTCGTCTTTTTATCAGATCGAAAATCAGTCCGTGCGTGTGGCTGAAAACACGATCGTCTTCCATTCTGAGTGAAATGAGATCATTTATACAAAAAAAACGACGATAATTTATTTCTTCCGCGGCCACTTTCCAAAATGAAAGCCTGAAGAGCTGTTGGGAAAGAAGGTCATCAAGGCAGTTGAAGCTTTCTGGCTTCCCCTTTTCACCATTGAATGCCTGTACGTTTTTGTCGACAAATGTTCTTATTGTGTCATTGGTGTTATAGAGTTCCCACATAGTACGGTGAATTAGCTTTATCTGGTTTGAGCGCTCTTCCGCGTCATCGCTCGAAGAAAGCGTCTTCAATACGTAGAGGATACCTAAGACTTTGATAAAGTCGGGATCGTCTTCGGCAAGTTTTCTTTTCAAACGGGACAAGTCTTTAAAAAGATAGGGATAAGATTCAATTCGCAACGGGAAAGCCAAATCGTAGTACGCAACCTTAAATCCATCAGGCCCATATGTGAGTGTAATCTCCCCATCCTCAAGACAATCTCCATAGAACTTGCCAAGGAATGGCGCGAGGAGTCTCTTGTTAGGGCCGGCAGGCGGATTACCCCAATCCACGTCGAAGAAGTTGAAATACTGCGAGTTGTAACCATTAACCAAGATATCCATAAGGATTCCATTTTCCGAATCCATCGCCATATGATTCGGGACAATGTCCTGAACCCATCCCATGTTGTGCTTTTGCAGTTCAGCGGACAGCAGCTCCATGTCGGAAAATCCTCCCAACTCAGGATTCAACTGATTGGGGTCAACCACATCATAGCCGCTGAGGCTCCCTTTTGTGGCTTTAAAGATTGGAGAAGCGTACAGGTCTGATATGCCCAGGTCCGACAGATAGGGGACGACCGAACTCGCGGACTGAAAACCGAAGGAAGGACTGAACTGAATCCGATACGTCGCAGTTGGACTATTCGTCAAGAGACTCTCCCCTCTTGCGGATCAACGCGGGCCTGCAATTTCTGTAGTCTCAGGCGCCACAATCCAAAAGTTTTCGGCCAGGACAGTGCAGTCGCGTATCCATTCTTGAGCGTCTTTGTCACCCATACCAGCCTTCTTCTGAAAATCCCCCCAATTTGTGTGAAGAATATTGTAGCAGATGTTTTGGGTCTTCCAGAGATTAACCCCGAACGGTAATGTCCGGACTAGTTTGGCAGCCTTATTCAACCTCTCCATTCGAGAAAGGTCGTCAGGTTGTTCGAGAAGTTGTTCGGCCATACGCTCAATGTTTCCCGCCAGTAACAATCCGAGAGCTGTCGCATCCAGAGTTGCGCCGGCCAAACGAGCTTCTTCCAGAAGAGGCCGAACGACTTCGGGCTCAAGCCCCTCCCCTTGAATCGCCTCACGAATCTTGGCGTTTAAGCATAACTCCGCCGCCAAAGCTAGGCCTTTAGGCTGAGGTGTGTTGGACCCTTTCAGAAAGCGGATCAACGGGGCATGGTGCTCGTAAACGGAGCTATATGCGGCTTCAGCCTCGCGCAGCGTCGGCTCCATGATCATGTTCAGGACTTTTCGCCGTTCATCGGCAAAAAGCGAGTTCAGAGAGTACGTAGAAGTCCCGAAGTACTTACCCAGCAAAAGTATGGTCTTCGGGAAGTCAGCTACGGCGAAAGCCTCAGAAATCTCATTCACAAGCGCCTTATATTTTTTCGCTCCCTGATATTCACCAGTGCCACAAGCGATACTGTGATCACCAAGATGTAGTACGCCAAAGCACAAGCTTGTGGATTCGCGCGTAACCTCCGAAATGACCGTTGCCCGCCCGATTGCAAGTTTTGAGCTTCCTGCCTGAAAACTGCGATAGTCCTGCCGGGTGGCAGAATACGAATAGATCGAGCTTCGTTCACCTATTTCCTGGAACAGGGAGCTTATGGCATAGTGGGCGCCCACATTCTTCATGTCGAGCATGGCGGGCCTGACGAATTTCTCATAAATTGTACGGCCGTCGCCGTGTTCAGGTATGTTACTCTTGGCAAGCTCAAGATGTTCGAGAAAATCAGCTTCGAAGGAGCCTCTAAAAAGTTGGTCGGCCAACTGAAGAACTCTGCCGGCATACTGTATGACCTGAACCGTCTCAATCCCCGAAAGCTCGTCAAAAAACCAACCACAACTTGTGTACATGAGCATTGCATGGCGTTGCAGCTCCATGAGCTGCAGAATTTTGATCTCGTCCTCGGAGTCGAGTGGCCGGGTCGCGTGACGGCTCAGAAACGCGCTGACTCGGTCTGGTGATCGATCCACGATGATGTCGATGTAGTCGTCTCGTGCCGCCCACGGATCGGTCAGAAACCGTCTGGCCAATCGGTCATAAGCCGGATTCACGGCATCTCGGAGCCAGTCCAGCGCCGCACGCAAGGGGGCTCGCCAAGCCTGGTTCCAACCCGGATGGCCCCCGCTGTTACATCCACAATCCGACCGCCACCGCTCTATTCCGTGAATGCAACTCCAAGAACTATTCTCAAAAATATCTACTTCGTGCGTCGGTGGTTGATTTTCCAGGTATTGGCCATAGTTCGTCAGTTTGGCAAATCCATTGGATTCAATGTAGTGGAGCGCATAAGCGAGCGCCATGTCGCCGCCCCGATGGTGATGCCCATAGGTTTCCCCATCCGTTGCGATGTGGACGAGGCAAGGAGACGAATGGTCCTCGTGGAACTCGTACATCAATCTGTTGGCGAACTCCTCTCCACTGTTGAGCAATTCTTCAAATGCCAGGGCCTGCGAAATGGGACCGTCGTAAAAGAACAGATTCATGACGCGGCCTGAGGGTAGTGATACTTGGTAAGCCATGGTATGATCGATTCTTTCACCACTCACATCTTGCCATTCATCACCGCCAATGGGGCGAACCCGATGTGCCTGACCGGGGGAGAGTATGGCAAATCTGATTTCGTGTTGTGCCATTATGTCCAGGGTTTCAAGATCTACAGCCGTCTCTGGGAGCCACAACCCTTCGGGCTTGCGTCCAAAGCGATATTCAAAATCCCTTATTCCCCAGATAATCTGGGTTTTCTTGTCACGACTGTTGGCTAGTGGTAGGATCATGTGATTGTAGGCTTGGGCCATAGCAGATCCGTGGCCGGAGTATTTCTCCATGCTCTGCTTGTCCGCCTCCAGAATCGCAGCATACGCGTCCGTGGCATGCTTCTCCATCCAGAGCAATACAGTCGGACCAAAGTTGAAGCTTATGCTGGCATAATTGTTCACCATTCGGACCACTCTTCCCTCGGAGTCCAGGATTCGGGACATCGCGTTTGCAGCGTAGCATTCAGCCGAAATCCGCTCGTTCCAATCGTGGTAAGGAAACGCTGAGTCCTGAATCTCAATTGCCTCCAGCCAGGGGCTTTCTCTGGGAGGTTGATAAAAGTGCCCATGAATACATATGAATCGGTCCATGATTTAATCTTCCTGTTTGAAATTAGAGACCAACAGGACGTCCGGATCACTATTATTCAGGATCGTCCCGCCCGCCGGTTTTCACCCAACATCTTAGAACTTCAGCCACGCTCCACGCCTGTGCGATGCAACCTCTAGGGGTATGTGGTTCTTCGGCGTTGAAGATCTCGCTAATAAAACCAATTCCCGCGTCCTCCAATTCCGTTACAAACCCCAGCAGTAAACCCCGTGCCGCCGCTTTGTCTTGCGGATGCAATTTCAGCCATGCGTCAATGTATGGGCCGATGAGCCACGCCCAGACGGTACCTTGATGATAGGCCGCATCTCGAGAACGAATATCACCGCTGTAGGTCGGCTTGTAGTCCGGATGATCCCGAGACAGCGATCTGAGTCCAACAGGAGTGAGCAGTCGTTCTGAGACCACATTCATGACGCTATCCCACCGTGAAGCCTCAAGGACAGGATGAGACAGGGAAATTGAGAGGACTTGGTTTGGACGGCACGCAGGGTCATCGCCATAACGTCCGTCTACCACGTCATAAAGGTAACCGCCATCTGAATACCAGAAGCGATCGTTGAACGAAGCATAAGCCCGAGCGGCATGGTCAGCCAGGTAAGCTGCCGCTTGATTTCCTTGTTCTTCAGCAACCCAAGTTTCCAGCAGCCTCAGCGCATTGTACCACAGAGCGTTGATTTCCACCGCTTTGCCCGCTCTCGGTGTTACGACCCAACCGTCAACCTTCGCGTCCATCCACGTGAGCTGATAACCTTCTTGTCCCTGAGAGAGAAGGCCATCGGCGGGATCAACTTTGATATTGAAGCGGGTACCTCGAATGTGGTGATCCACTACGTCTAGAAGCTTGGGAATCAATATTTGGAGTATAGCACGGTCTTTCGTAATCTCCAGGTATCTCTCGATAGCGTGAAAAAACCAGAGCGTAGCATCGGCAGTGTGGTACAACCCTTGTTTCTCACCCTCAGGGAACATGTTCGGGATGAGTCCATCCCGGATGTAATAAGCGAAGGTGCGAATAATGGAACCCGCCTCGATATAGCGCCCTGTAGTCAACGTGAGTCCTTCGAGACTGATCATGGTGTCGCGACCCCAGTCTGTGAACCAGTGGTAGCCGGCTATAACGCTATGGAGTTCGTACCCGGTGGCTTGGGCGCGGGCAGCGTCTTCCTTGCGCCCCGCGGGTTTAATCACGAATTGATCTGAGGCTAGGACCAGTTCCGCGGCTGTCCCCGTACGTGACGCGGGATGGGCCAAACTAATAAGATGCTCACGGCGCTGTTTCTCGGCCAGGATAGCCTCTTCAGGCTTCAGCGCAAGCATGGTCTCCCAACTGTGGCTCGACGCGACCAGCGCTACGTCCTGACCCTTTTGCAGATCAAGGTGGAAGTGGCCCGGACTCCAAAGATTGCCCTTGCTATAGTAACCTCGCATTTCTTCCATCCAGAAATCGATTGGTTGGATCGTTCTGTTGTCCACAATGAATGCTGGACCCTGACCATAAAGCGCAATGCGAAGCTGCCGTACGGGGCCACCTGAGGAAATTTCGTAACGATTGCGCCCAATAAGAGTAATTGAGTAATCTTCCTCAATGGGAGTATCCGGAATCGCCTCTTGCATGCGGAAGTGTACAGCCGGCCACAATTCCAGCCTCACTGGACAGTCGCCGGACACCATACGGTATATGATGTGAACGCTATTCTGCAAATGGGGGAGTAATAATCTCTTTTCGAGGACGAAATTACCTATTGTATAGAGCCAGACCGGCAGACCGGATTCCAACCGAAATTCCGACAGGATCGGTGGCCCGTAAAACTGCGGCGGACTGCCTGCTTTGATTTCCTGGCCGAGTCGTACTCTTGTTCCATCTGGAAGAACAACTTGCTCCGCGAGATCATTTAACATCACTACTCGTCCCAAAGGAGCCGGAAGCGCAGAAATCAGGAGCCCGTGATAGCGGCGTGTATGTACACCGGACACAGTCCCTGAAGCATAGCCACCCAGTCCATTTGCCACAAGCCATTCGCGTGTAAGCAACATTTCGGTTTCGACCGCATCTTGCGTACGACAGGGAATACTGTGAGCCAAATCAATCATGACCAGCTTTCTCCGGATTTTCTGGGTCCAAGCACCACTGCGGCGTGACCTCGCATCCTCCAGTTGCCAGGAGTATCTACTTGAGGTGTCCCGGAGCCTCCGTACTTTGGATTCTCGCTCGACCAAATAATTTTCCAACGCATCGATTCCGGTGGAGCCAGCAGGGGTTCAGGAGCGGGATCAAGGTGCAAGTCCAGGCCAAAATTCACCACCACCAATCTATCATCTCCATTTTCTCCGAAGAAGCGCAAGACGAATGCCTCCGGCCCCAAGACCGCGCCGTCCAGTCCGCGATATCGCTGGGCACGAAAAACGGGGTCTTCGCGTCGTAGTTTTATCAAGTCGCTATGAAGCGCGTAAATTCCCGCGTGGCGCTGCCGTTCGGACATATCCAGTTTTGCTTGTCTGAACAGGGCCGGGTCCGAGGGATCGGGAAGGAGATGTTTCATGTCAGGCGCATCAAGACAGTAAAACTGTTGAAGGAATTCGATCCTGCCTTGATGTACTTTCCTGGCCAATCCCTTTTCATGGTCCGAAAAATAATGAAAAGAGCTGGATGCGGCGAACTCCTGGCCCTGGAATAACATAGGAGATCCGGGCCCCAACAGCATGAGAGCGGTCATTGCCCTGTAACGTCCTGGACTGGTGAGGTTGTGGCATCGTAGACCCCCTCCACTATTGGCGATCTGGTCGTGATTCTGCATAAACGTGACGAACGTAGACGGTTTTAGATCAAGAGAAGGGGTCCCACGACGTTTTTTTTGGTGTTTGTACCGCTGGCCCTGGAACAGATAACCCCACTTGGCGGCGGAAATCAATTCCTGTGGAGTTCCATGGTAATCCGTATAATATGCCTGATTATGCCCAGTAAGAGCCACCATGGCGCTATGGTGGAAATCGTCGTTCCATAGGGCGTCTACGCCGTACCCGCCCTGATCGCCGGGCCGAACCAGCTTCACATCTTGCGGTTCATTTTCCGCTACCAGAATAACGACACGCTTGCCGGCGGCTCGGCGCACATGCCGAGTTATCGCAGCGAGAATATGTTCCGATGACTGATCATAAATGTTTTGAGTGGCGTCCAGTCGGAACCCGTCGAGGTGAAATTCTTCGATCCAATAGCATGCGTTGGACATATAGAAATCTCTCACGGGCTTGGCGGCGTGTCCGTCAAAATTGATCGCCTTTCCCCAATCCGTCTCATAACGATCAGTAAAATAGTCATCAGAAAATTTCGACAGATAATTACCGTCCGGGCCCAGGTGGTTGTACACAACGTCAAGGATCACACCCATTTCCAAGGAATGGGCTTTGTCCACGAATCGGCGAAAATCGTCAGGCCGTCCGTAAAGACGAGTCGGAGCGAAAAGGTTCACTCCGTCGTATCCCCAGCCAAAATCACCAGGAAATTCCGCTACTGGCATCACCTCCAGTACCGTTATACCGAGGGAGGCCAGTTCGGGTAGCTCTCGGGCTGCACTCTCCCAAGTGCCTTCCTGGGTAAAGGTCCCGATGTGCATCTCGTAAAATATCTGGCCCTCTATTGAAACGCCCGGCCATGCCTGGTCCGTCCACGTAAATAGCCCCGGATC
>JACWAG010000381.1 GCA_014874425.1 Syntrophaceae bacterium
CAACAAAACCCACGGGAACACCGTTGGTAATTATGTCTTCAAACTGCCTGGAAGAGCATTCCATATAATTGTTTGTCTTATATTCGACATCGTTGACAATGATCCTCGCACAGGTGATTTCAGGACTGTTCCACGCACGCGGAAGCATCTCCAGGACTTGTTGAAAGACTTGATCAAGTGACAGGTCCTGAGAATTCATCAATCTCGACAGTTGATAGAGGCAGTCGAGTTCCTTGAGCCTTTTGGAAAGGGCTTCGGTTTTTTCCTGCAGCAATTTTTCCTGTCGGATATAGTGCGTAATGTCTGTGGCAACAACAAGGAAGGCAGGGGCATTGTTCCATTCCAAACTGGATGATTTGATATCCAGCCATTTTATCGTCCCATCCTGACAGATGATCCTGGAAACCTGGTTATGGCCGTATGTGTCATCCGAGTATACGTCCTTAAAATATTTTTCTACGATTTCACGATCTTCGGGGTGAATCACCTTCTCGAATGTAAAAGGCAGCGACGACAATTCGAGTTCAGTGTAGCCGGTCAACTCTAAACATGCCCGATTCAGGAATTCTACAGCGCCGTCGACTCGAACGAGCCAATAGGCCTGTTGGCTTCTATCAAGCATTTCAAGGAGTTTTAAAGCGGATTCTTCAATAGAGCGGCAAACGTCAAGCCTCTTACGTGGAGCGCAGGAAGTCACTTTTTGGCCCACTGAGTTAAGGTTAAGATCCCCTACATCTCCGTCTCTTGTTTTTGTTGTGTCTGGCATGAATTTGTTCCCTGTGCGATAGATTACGCCTGAAGTAAATGGTATTAGGGTAGGGCAATGTCAACGCCATTGTACAATCCTTCAATCGTCTGTTCAAATTGACTTGTCATAGTCAGGCGTCAAAATTAGGAGAAACTAAAACAATTACCCCAGAATTAGGACTGGTAATTACGAATCTAAGTCGCAAAAGAGGGATATGTCAATAGGACGAATGTTGTTTTAAGATTGTAAGATTGCTGTAGTAGAAGGCCGATATTCACAAACGGTTCAGCTTCAAGGGATTAATCCGAAACGTACTTTTTCTGACTATTTTCAATTTCGGAGAAGCTGTCGAGGAAAAGATCCAGGATGGCAGGGGCGAAGCGCTTCCCTCTGCTTTATTTGAAGTGGAATTCATCCACGGAATTTGCGGATTAGGACAGGCCTTCAGAAGGTGTAATACGCCTATAAGTCGCCAAATTAAATTTGTATTGACAACCAGGGCGTAAGGCTCTACTGATGTTTCATGAACTACATACACCGCATGATTGAACCATTGGTCCTTAAAAGCCTGCAAACCTTTCCCGGCTTAGTCATTTCAGGTTCCCCCTTTTAGCAAAGACCTGATTTCTCTGACCATGGACGATTATCTCGACCAGATTTAATAACACATTCCACATCCGTGGCCCAATTCCGCCAAGAAAAAATTACAAGAGCGCAAAATACAATTTGCGCTCTGTTGGGTATAAGCGTCCAATATCATGGGGACAAAAGGCCCTATATCAATACATCATTCCGCCTACGTAAACGCCGGCGCCTACAAAGAGGTCCTTGCCCGGGACCCGGTAGATGTACGTAATTTTCTTGGATGGGGACTTGTGTCCTGGCCTGGGCCACATGTATTCTACCCATCCGTGTCCGACGGTTTTAGCGAGATTAACGAAGCTTACGAAAAGAGCTTTATCCGTTGGATCAGTAATTAAAAGGCAGTGGGGAAGCTTGGTAAGTTCCGGTTGCATTGGATGAGCCAACATCTTGCCTTCCATATTCATTAGAAATACATAGCTGTCTTTCCAGACGAAAGGCCCTTTAGGGTCACTGATTTCCTTTATGGCTTCGTCCAAACCTTTGGAATTAACAAGCGCTGCGGCTTCATGACATTTTATAACGCATTCTTCTTTAGTCGCAGCCTGCTGAGCCCCGGCTACCATCGAAAAACACAGAATCGCAAATACGGAACACGTGATCATTAATTTTTTCATGATGTCCTCCCTAGCTCGTCTAAAGATTTACTCATTTTTGAAAAATTCACTCACAAACCTGAAGGGATTTTCAGTTAATCCAGGGTTTACCTACCGGTAACACGTCTCTCCCGAACACTTGGGCGAAAATAACGTGAGCCATCATGTACCAGGCGGAAAGGGCGCATAGCATAAGTTCAAAACCGGCGATTCTCGTCATATCAGGATAACCGAAGTGAGCCAGGTCAAGTAGTATGAACCCGATAAGCAACAGAGTAAAAGTAGTAGCCATGGCTCCATGAATCCTCATCGCAGGAATCCACATGATAAACGTGTAAAGTGTCCAGCCTACGAGAAACCATCCAACATCCGAAGTGCCGGAGTGATAAATGTTGAAATAATTCAGCATGAAAATTATCCCAAGCGAAATCCAGAATGAACCATAAGCGACAAAAGCGCTATAACCGAAATTGTTACCGCATTTGAATTCCTGGAAGCCAGCCATCATCTGCGCAAGCCCCCCAAATACAAACGCCAGCGCCACTATAGGGCCTACGCCGCACCAACCTACATTATGAAACTGAAGGAGCATCGTTGTTAGACCGAATCCTGCTAATCCGACTACTCCAGGGTTTCCTGTTGGTGTTTGACCATTCGACATGCAAAAACCTCCTTAATTTTGACATACAGAATGTATTTCCCGCATGGCGCGGGTGGAGCGACCGGAGCAATTCAACGGTCGCTAAATACACGGTTTTAGAAATCTCTTAACACGATGAGAGGTTACGCCAGCACTCAGTGAAAGCGCCATTTGAATTCGGATGGGATGATGGCGAAAAGAGTAATTTTTTCGCAGAATGAAAAGCTACCCTGTCCGACACCTGTCACACTTTAACATGAACAACGTCGCTTTTCACCCTGTTGCTGGTCCTTCTTGGAAAAAAATGTTTGCCGCTGCCGCGTGAGGATAGGTTGCCGGCGCAGCTTGAACGAAAACCAGCCGGACCACAAATGGTTTATGGTTTTCCTTTTAAAGGCATCGTCCTACAGCTTCTGCGACAGGACGCAATTCGGCCATCAGATTCTCAAACTCTTGTGGTCTTAAACTCTGGGCGCCATCAGACAGCGCATTCTCAGGATCAGGATGCACCTCGACTATTAATCCATCCGCCCCTGCAGCGATTGCCGCGCGACTCACCGCTGCGACGTATTCCCGCTTCCCTGTGCCATGACTCGGGTCAACCACGACTGGTAGATGGCTCAAAGATTTCAGCACGGGAATGGCGTTTATGTCCAGGGTGTTTCGGGTGTAAGTTTCAAATGTTCTGATCCCGCGTTCGCACAATATTACCCTGGGGTTGTTGTGGGACAGGATGTATTCGGCGGCGTTCAAGAATTCTTCGATTGTGCTGCTGAGGCCTCTCTTAAGCAAAACCGGTTTGTGGGATTCTCCAACAGCGTTTAGCAAAGCATAGTTCTGCATGTTTCTCGCCCCTACCTGTAGAACGTCCGCATATTGGGCTACCAGTGAAACCTGCTCAGGAGCGATAACCTCGGTTACAATTGCAAGACCAACTATGTCTCTTGCCTCGGCAAGGATCTTCAGACCTTCCTCTCCAAGGCCCTGGAAGCTGTAAGGAGAAGTTCTGGGCTTAAAAGCGCCGCCTCTAAGGGCGACGGCTCCAGCCTTCTTGACGGCCAACGCTGCTTCAATCAGTTGCTCCCTGCTTTCCACAGCGCAAGGGCCGGCTATGAGAATGATTTTCTTGCCGCCGATTTGTGAACCATCTATGGAGAAGGCCGAATTTTCTTTCCTGAAATCTCGACTGGCAAGTTTGAAAGGGCCGAGTAGGGGAACTACTCGTTCAACACCATCGAGAGACTCAAAAACTCCAGGTTCAATGTTGCTGTTGTCTCCCACAACGCCAATTATAGTTCGGATGTTCCCTCTAGAGAGATGGGCTTTTGATCCCAGGGCTTCAATCTTGAACAGGACTCTGGAAATCTGGTTTTCATTGGCATTTTTCTTCATTACGACGACCATTTGTTCCTCCAAAAAAAAAGATGCGGAACTTTTGCTCCGCATCTTTTGGTTATTTTAGGCCCAGCCTGTTAATCGCAGGAGCGCGTCTTACCCTCCAGGGGGCACAAAATAGTAAAACCTAAAAAATCGATTGACAGCGCTAATCTGGAAACCATTAATCATTGCTTAAAATTCCTCATTAGGAATACATGTACTATCGGGCGAGAACTCTGTCAAGAAATTTGTGGTTCAACACGTATCACTGCTAGCTTATGAAAAGATTAGGCAGCCATAGGGATATCTGTGGGAAAAACAGAAGAATCAAAAGACATATACTCATGCCGATTATATACGGGTAACTGCCACGGTAAACTGTGGCAGTAGACTCTCCTGTAACCCCGGACACCACGAAGACATTAATTCCCATTGGGGGAAGAATGACTCCGATCATGGTGACAACTCCCACAATTACACCAAACCAGACTGGATCGTAGCCAAGTTTGAGAACAACAGGCAAAAATATTGGTGTAGCCAGAATCAGGAAAGCAAGATGCTCTATAAAAGAACCCCCGATGAGGTAAACAGCAATTATTATGAGTATGATTACGCTGCGATCAACATTGAGGTGGGTCAACCACTCGGCGACCATATACGGTGTTCTGGTAACAGCGAAGAAATGTCCTAGGATCGTTG